>NZ_CP118480.1:3637500-3836841 GCF_030450055.1 Gallaecimonas kandeliae | reverse complement strand
GCTGACACTCTCCGAATAAAAGTCCGTTATTGTAACTGTTGTGCCGGCCGATCCCCAGGGTCCAAACAGCGAAAGAGCGTCATCCCGGGCGGCTGGCCCAGGGTCGTTCACTACAGGGATCAGGATTACGGCAGGTCGGACATTGTTGACCACCAGGGCCCCCGAGATCAACAAGGATCATCAGGATCGTTACATTGATCTCAGACTGATCTAGAATGCTCGCCACTGCGTCTTTGGCCCTGTGCATATTTGACGCAGCTGTGCCGGCTCTGTATAATTCGGCCTCTTTTTGTGGGCATTCCACAGTGGTAGCAGGGGCGTCAGCCGCTCCAATGCCAAGTGGTATTAACGACTGACCGACGGAAATAACTATGCAACGTACTTTTCAACCCAGCGTAATCAAGCGCAAGCGTGACCACGGTTTCCGTGCTCGCATGGCAACCAAAAACGGCCGCAAGGTACTGGCTCGTCGCCGTGCCAAAGGTCGCGCTCGCCTGTCTGCCTAATTCACTTGAGTGCCTCGCACGAACAAGTGTCCAAGCTGACATATAGCCGGGAGTTACGTCTGCTAACTCCCGCGCATTTTCAAAGGGTTTTCGACAACCCTGTCCGCGCCTCCTCCCCCGAAGTCACCCTTTTAGCCCGTACCAACGACCTGGGTCATGCCAGATTGGGGCTGACAATTGCCCGTAAACAGGTTAAAAAAGCGACTTCCCGGAATCGCCTGAAAAGGCTGTCCAGGGAATACCTACGTCATCGTCAGGCGACCCTGCCGGACGCGGATGTCATCGTCATCGTCAAGAAGCCCGCCCAGTTCCTGGAAAACAGTGACTACGTGGCTTTGCTGGACAGACTATGGAAACTCTTGGCAAAGCGCTTGGCGCATGCCTGATCCTGCCCATCAGGCTCTACCAGCTGTTGCTCAGCCCCCTGCTGGGGCCGACCTGCCGCTTCACGCCCACTTGTTCCCATTACGCCATTGAGGCGATCCGGCGCCATGGCCCTTTCAAGGGCAGTTGGTTGGCGGGGCGCAGAATACTAAAATGCCACCCTCTTCATCCCGGTGGTCCCGATCCGGTTCCCGAACGCAAAACAAGAGAACGCTAACTCATGGAATCCCAACGCTCCCTGTTGTTCTTCGGTTTGCTGGCAGTCAGCTATCTGCTGTTCTCCGCCTGGCAGGACGACAAGGCACCCAAGCCGGCCCCCGCCGCCGTTACCCAGTCGGTACCGGCCGGTGACGCCACCCTGCCCGCTTCGAACGACCTGCCCCAGGCAGCACAAAGCCAGGCCAACCAGGCGCAATTGATCAGCTTCGGCAACGACGTCCTGAGCTTGAGCGTCGACACCCGCGGCGGCGACATCGTCAGCGCCAAGCTGGACAAATTTGCCAAGGAACTGGGTGGCGAGGAGCGTTTCGCCCTGCTGACCCGTGAGCCGGGCTTCGACTACGTGGCCATGAGCGGCCTGATCGGCACCGATGGCTCCGACACCAAAGGCCGCCCCGTCTACAGCGCCAAGGGCCCCGTGGCCCTGGCCGACGGCAGCCAGCAGCTGGAGCTGGACTACAGCGCCAACGGCGTCAGCTATAAGAAATTCCTGACCCTGGCCCCAGGCAAGTATGTGGTCAACACCCGCTTCGAGGTGCAGAACGGCACCGACAAGCCCCTGTCCGTACAGCTGTTCGGCCAGCTCAAGCGCACCAACCATGAGCCTGAAGGCCACATGGTGGCTCACTCCTACACCGGCGCCGTCTACTCCACCGACGACGAGTCCTACGAGAAGTATTCCTTCGACAAGATCAAGGAACACGACCTCGCCAAGGAAACCGGCACCGGCTGGGTGGCCATGCTGCAGCACTACTTCGTCTCCGCCTGGGCCCCCAAAATGGACGGCACCAAGCTGGACGTCTATAGCCTGCAAAGCGGTGACCAGGCCATCATCGGCATCAAGAGCCAGCCGGTGGCCGTGGCCGCCCATGGCGAGGCCAGCCTGAGCGCCGACCTCTACGTGGGCCCCAAAGACCAGGACGCCCTGGCCCAGGCGGCCCCCAAGCTGGAGAAGACCGTCGACTACGGCTTCCTCTGGTTCATCAGTGAGTTCCTGTTCTGGCTGCTCAAGCTGCTGCACGGCGTCGTCCACAACTGGGGCTTTGCCATCATACTGCTGACCCTGCTGGTGCGCGGCGCCATGTTCCCGCTGACCAAGGCCCAGTTCACCTCCATGGCCAAGATGCGCAACCTGCAGCCGAAGATCGCCGCCCTCAAGGAGCGTTTCGGCGACGACCGCCAGCGCATGTCCCAGGGCATGATGGAGCTGTACAAGAAGGAAGGGGTCAACCCCCTGGGCGGCTGCTTCCCGCTGCTGCTGCAGATGCCGATCTTCATGGCCCTCTACTATGTGCTGCAGGAGTCCGTCGAGCTGCGCCAGGCGCCCTTCATGCTGTGGATCCATGACCTGTCCACCAAGGACCCCTTCTTCGTGCTGCCGCTGCTGTTCGTGGCCTCCATGTGGTTCTCCCAGCGCCTGAACCCCTCGACCATCACCGACCCCATGCAGCAGAAGGTGATGCAGTTCATGCCGATCATGATGGGCGTCTTCTTCGCCTTCTTCCCGGCCGGCCTGGTGCTGTACTGGACGGTGAGCAACCTGGTGTCCATCACCCAGCAGCTCATCATCTACAAGGGCCTGGAAAAGAAAGGCCTGAAGTGAGAAAAAGGGCGGCGCTAGCCGCCCTTTTTGTAAGGAGCATTCCATGTCAGAGACCATAGCGGCCATCGCCACCGCCACGGGCCGGGGCGGTGTCGGCATCATCCGCGTCTCAGGGCCCAAGGCCGCCGCCGTGGCCGAGGCCCGCCTGGGCCTGGTGCCTAAGGCCCGCTACGCCCAGTACGGGGATTTCCAGGACCAGGACGGCCAGGTACTGGACCAGGGCATAGCCCTCTACTTCCCCGGCCCCAACAGCTTCACCGGCGAAGACGTGCTGGAACTGCAGGGCCACGGCGGCCCGGTGATCCTGGACCTGCTGCTGAAAGCGGTCTTGGCCGTGCCCGGGGTACGGATGGCCAAGCCCGGCGAGTTCTCAGAGCGGGCCTTCCTCAACGACAAGCTGGACCTGGCCCAGGCCGAGGCCATAGCGGACCTCATCGAGGCCAGCTCGGAGCAGGCCGCCCGCAGCGCCGTCCATTCGTTGCAGGGGGAATTCTCCAAGCGCATCCAGGGCCTGGTGGAAGCCCTTATCCACCTGCGCATCTACGTCGAGGCGGCCATCGACTTCCCCGAGGAGGAGATAGACTTCCTCTCCGACGGCAAGGTGGCCGGGGACCTGGCCGCCATCCGTGACGACCTCGCCGCCGTCAAGGCCAGCGCCCGCCAGGGCAGCCTGCTGCGCGACGGCATGCGGGTGGTGATCGCCGGCCGCCCCAACGCCGGCAAGTCCAGCCTGCTCAACGCCCTGGCCGGCCGGGAAGCGGCCATCGTCACCGACATCGCCGGTACCACCCGCGACGTGCTGCGCGAGCACATCCATATCGACGGCATGCCGCTGCACATCATCGATACCGCCGGCCTGCGCGACACAGGTGACGCCGTGGAGAAGATCGGCATAGAGCGGGCCTGGGCCGAGATAGAACAGGCCGACCGGGTGCTGTTCATGGTCGACGCCACCGACACCCAGGCCACGGATCCCCATGATATCTGGCCGGATTTTGTTGATCGGCTACCGAAATCCCTGGGCGTCACTGTGGTGCGCAACAAAGTGGAGCTGACCGGCGAGCAGCCGGGGCTGATCGGCGGCATAGTGCGGCTCTCCGCCAAGACAGGGGCCGGGGTGGAAGCCCTGCGCGACCACCTAAAAGCGCTGATGGGCTTCGAAGGGGCCACCGAAGGCAGCTTCCTGGCCCGCCGCCGCCACTTGGAGGCCCTGGACAAGGCCCAGCACCACCTGGACATCGGCGAGCAGCAGCTGCACGGCTTCAACGCCGGCGAGATCCTGGCCGAGGAGCTGCGCCTGGCCCAGCAGGCGCTCAGCGAGATCACCGGCGAGTTCAGTTCGGACGACCTGCTGGGGCGCATCTTCTCCAGCTTCTGCATCGGCAAATGAACAAAGGCCACCTGCGGGTGGCCTTTTTCTTGCCCCCTTGCGGCCAAGGCCAGGAAATATGCCACCAGGGGCCAACGCCGTTGAGGTAAGCCACTTCAAGGCGGGCTAAGATAGGGGCGCCGGCTCACTTCCACTCCTGCGACAGCCATGCTTCATGAATTGGCCTTCGGTGGCCTCCTGTTCAGCCCCCTGCTGGTGTTCGTCCTGGCGGCCCTGGTGCTCACCCTGGCCAGCCGGCTGCTGCTCCAGGCCCTGTCCCTGCACAAGTGGATCTGGAAGGACGCCTGGTTCGATCTGTCACTCTTCGTCTGTTACATGGCCCTGGTCATCCGGGTCCTGGGAGATTAGGCCCCCTATGCGACTGCTGCTCCGCATCACCTTCACCCTGCTGCTGATGGCCGGCGCCGTGCTGGCCGGTATCTGGGTCTGGAACCATTACCTCTACTCCCCCTGGACCCGGGACGGCCGGGTGCGGGCAGAAGTGGTGACCATAGCCCCGGACGTCTCCGGCTGGGTCACCCAGTTGGCGGTCAAGGACAACCAGGCCGTCCATAAAGGCGACCTGCTGTTCACCATCGACGATACCCGCTACAAGGCGGATATCGCCCAGGCAGAGGCCCAACTCGAGCACCAGCGCTACGCTTGGGAGCTGGCCAAGCACCAGTACGAGCGGCGCAAGCAGCTGGGGGGGCGCTCCGCCATCAGTGACGAGGATCTGGAGACCTACCGCATCAATACCGAGCTGGCAGCGGCCAGCGTCGAGCAGGCCCAGTCCCAGTTGGATATCGACCGCATCAACCTGGAACGCACCGAGATCCGGGCGACGGACGACGGCACCCTCATCAACCTGGGGCTGCGTAAAGGCAACTACGTCAACAAGGGCACCCCTGTGCTGTCCCTGGTGAAGAAGGGGTCCTTCTATGTCACCGGCTACTTCGAAGAGACCAAGCTGCAGCTGGTCCACGTGGGCCAGAAGGCGACGGTCAAGCTGATGAGCGGCGCCCCGGCCTTGACCGGCCAGGTGGTCAGCATCGCCAGCGGCATCGCCGACAGCAACACCACAGGCAACAACCAGCTGCTGCCCCAGGTGCAGCAGACCTTCAACTGGGTGCGGCTGGCCCAGCGCATACCGGTGGACATCAAGCTGGACCCCTTGCCTGAAGGCGTGGTGCTGAGCGCCGGCATGACCGCCTCCATCAGCCTGGTGCCGGACCAACCGGCCCCCTGAGATGCAGCTGAACCCGGTCCTGGCGCAGTTCCTGACCCCCGACAAGCGGACCCTCACCTTTGCCGCCAAGGGGGTCATCGCCATGGCCCTCTCCCTCTACCTGGCCATGTACATGGACCTGGAGCGGCCCTACTGGGCCCTGGTGTCCGCCGTCTTCCTGCAGATGCGCCCGGAAAGCGGCCTGGTGATCGAGAAGGGCATCTGCCAGATCCTCGGCACCCTGGCCGGCGGCGCGGCCGGCATCGCCATACTGGCCGGGCTGATGCCCTACCCGGATCTGGCCGTCGCCTGCCTGGCGCTCTGGGTCGGCGTCAACGCCGCCGCCTCCACCATGGTCCATCGCCTCAACTTCATCTACGGCTTCGCCATGGCCGGCATGACCGCCAGCCTGATCGTGGTGCTGGTGATGGCCAACGCCACCACCGCCGACAGCCAGGCGGTGTTCCAGGTGGCCACGGCGCGGATGAGCGAGATCATGGTAGGAGCCGTCTGCGCCACCCTGGTCAGCCTGCTGTTCTGGCCGGTGCGGGTCAAAGGGGTGCTGCGCGACCATGCCCGCAACGTCATCAACCAGATGCTGGCCTACCTGGACCTGGAGCTGGACCCCCAGGGGGAGCGCGGCAACCGCCACCAGCATGCCGACGCCGTGCTGGCCTCCCTCATCAACCTGAGTGACGACGCCAGCGCCGTGATCTACGAGGGCCTGGAAGGGCGGCGACGGGCCAGGGCGGCGGACCTGCTCTGCAACAAGGTGCTGTCCCTGCTGGCGGTCATCCAGATCTTCGGCCGCTTCCGCCGCAACCACCCCGAGCTGCTCAACGCCGACCTCCATGCCCTGCTGGACAAGCTGCGCCAAGGCTTCCAGGCCATGGCCGCTACCCCCTCCTACAGCCAGGCCTATAAACAGGCCCAGCAGCTGCGCCGCGAACTGCTGCACTACCGGGCCAGCCACGTGGCGGAGCTGCCCATACAGGCGCGGCTGGTGCAGACCGCCATGGAACTGGTGGGGGACCTGACGTTGGTGCTCAAAGCCTACGACGCCCTGGAGAACAGCGACAAGACGCTGCTCAAGATCCCCAGCCTCGGCAGCTACCGCGATCCCTTGGTGGGGGCCATCACAGGCCTGCGCTCGGCCCTGGTGTTTTTGATCGGCGCCGGCATCTGGATAGGTACCGCCTCCCCTTCGGCGGTGATGCTGATGATATTGCCGCTGACCTTCTCGGTGATGTTCGCCCGGCTGCCGTCCCCCACCTATGTGCTGGGCCGGCTTCTGCTGGGGGTACTGGTGGCGGTGCCGGTGGCGCTCTTCTTCGTGCTGGGGCTGTTGGCCCAGAGCAGCGGCGACTTCGAGGTGCTGATCCTGGTGCTGGCCGGCCCCTTCTTCCTCGGCCTGATGGCCCTGGCCAACCAGCGCACCCTGCCCTACGGCCTCGGCTTCTGCATCCCCTTCATCATCCTCACCCAGCCCGGCAACCAGATGCGCTTCGCCGTGGACCAGACGTTGAGCACGGCCCTGGCCATCTTCGTGGGCATGAGCATCCTCTACTGGGTCTTCAAGCTGATCACGGCCCCCGACAGCCTGCTGATGCAGAAACGGCTGATCCGCCTCACCGCCAGGGACCTGGCCGAGATAGGGGAACACCGCAACGCCGAGCACTGGTTCAACGGCCGCATGGGCGACCGCCTGATGCGCCTGTCCGGCTACGAGCAAGGCAACCCCTCCGGGCAGCGGCAGATGACGGACCTGGGCCTGACCGGCCTCAACCTGGGCCACGTCTCGTTGCGGCTACGCCGCCAGCTGGAGGGCAATGCCGACCCCAGGGTCAGGGCATTGCTCAGGCAGTGGCAGCGGGTGCTGGCCGACGCTTACCTGCTGGCGGCCAAGGGCCAGCTGTCGGGGCGTTTTCGCCGCAGCAGCGCCCTGCTGCTGGCGGCGGTGCGCAAATCCGGCAAGAGCGGCCCCCAGCTGGAACTTATCGAAGGCATGATGGAACGCCTGGCCCTGACCTTCGACCGCCTGGCCCCGGCCATGGCCGCCTGGGCAAAAAAGGCCGGCTGAACTTCGGGCGCCTGGCCCTGTGGCGGAAATAACTTCAACTATCCTTGGAGTTACGTTTCAGCCTCTGGACTCGGCGAAGAAGGTCTTCATGACGCCCATACCGGCAGCCAGATGGGAAGAGGAGCTGGCCAACGCACTGCTGCAACAGGGAAGCCTGAGTAACGCCGATCTGGCCAAGGTCAGGCGCATGCGCCAGGAGCAGGGTGGCCACGAGCCCCTGCACCGGCTGCTGGTCCGTCTGGGGATGGTCTCGGAAAAGGACATGGCCGGCCAGCTGGCCGGCCTGCTTGACCTGCCGAAGATTGAAGCCGACGCCTACCCCGACAGCCCCCTCTTCCCCGAAGCCCTGCCCCAGCGCTTCCTCAAGGAATACCACCTGCTGCCCCAGCGCCAGGAAGAGGACATCCTCTACCTGGTGATGGCCGACCCCTTGGACGGCTATGCCCTCAACGCCGTCAAGCTGGCCACCAGCCTCAACTGCCGCCCCCTGGTGGGGGTGCCGTCTGACATCGACGCCGCCATAGAGCGGCTGCACGGCCAGGGCCAGAGCGCCATGGGGGACATCCTCGACCAGGTCAGCGCCGGCGACGAGGTGGCCGACGAGGATGTGGAACAGCTCAAGGATCTGGCCTCGGAAGCCCCGGTGATCCGGCTGGTGAACCTGCTGTTCCAGAAGGCGGTGGAGCGGCGCGCCTCCGACATCCACATCGAGCCCTTCGAGAACCGCCTCAATGTCCGTTACCGTATCGACGGCGTGCTGCAGCAGACAGAGGCGCCGCCGGTGCGGATGACGGCGGCGGTGATCTCCCGCATCAAGATCATGGCCAGGCTCAACATCGCCGAGCGGCGCCTACCCCAGGACGGTCGTATCAAGCTGCGCAGCCAGGGCCAGGAGCTGGACGTGCGGGTCTCGACGGTGCCGACCCTGCACGGCGAATCGGTGGTGATGCGCCTGCTCAACAAGGCCAGCCTGGTGCTGGACTTCCAGGCCCTGGGGGTCAGCCCCGACTGCCTGGCCCGCCTGGAAAAGGTGCTGGCGATGCCGGACGGCATGCTGATGGTCACGGGCCCCACGGGGTCGGGCAAGAGCACCACCCTCTATACGGCGCTGAGCCGCCTCAACACCGACCAGCGCAAGCTGATCACCGTCGAAGATCCGGTGGAATACCAACTGGAGGGGGTCAACCAGATCCAGGTCAAGCCGGACATAGGCCTGAGCTTCGCCAACGCCCTGCGCGCCATAGTGCGCCAGGACCCGGACGTGATCATGGTGGGGGAGATGCGTGACCTGGAGACGGCCCGCATCTGCGTGCAGTCGGCCCTGACCGGCCACCTGGTGCTGTCCACCCTGCACACCAACGACGCCGCCGGCTCCGTCACCCGGCTGCTGGAGATGGGGGTGGAAGACTACCTGCTCACCTCCACCCTCAACGCCGTCATCGGCCAGCGGCTGGTGCGGCTGCTCTGCCCCCACTGCAAGGAAGGCTTCGCCCCCCTGCCGGAGCTGGTGCGAGAGCTGGGCCTGGACAAGCTCCACCCCGGCGGCCCGCTGCGCCTCTACCGGGCCCACGGCTGCGACGCCTGTGACGGCAGCGGCTACCAGGGGCGCATTGCCATCATGGAGCTGCTGGTGATGAGCGACGCCATCAAGGCCTTGGTGCTACGCCATGCCGATGCCGGCGCGATCCTCAAGCAGGCCAGGAGCGAGGGCATGCGCACCATGTTCGAGGACGGCTGCCTCAAGGCCATGGCGGGCCTGACCAGCCCCGAGGAGGTTCTGCGGGTGACGCAGGAGTCATGAGATGGCCAGATACCGTTACAGGGCCGTCACCCGGGACGGCGACCTCAAACAAGGAGAACTGGAAGGCAGCGACCCCCAGGCCGTGATCCGCAGCCTGCAAAGCCAGGAGCTGATCCCCCTGGAGGTCCTGGACGCCAACGCCAAGCGTGGCCTCAATCTCAACCTCAGCCTGGGCCGCGGCGGTGTCGGCCATCGCCAGGTGCTGGCCTTTACCCAGGATCTGGCCGCCCTGCTGCAGGCCGGTATCGCCCTGGACAGGGCCCTGGCCATCATGGGCCGGGTGGGCCAGGACCAGGCCCTGGAGCAGCTGGTGGCCGCCATCCGTGAAGGGATCCAGAAGGGCCAAGCACTGTCCCTGGTGCTGGCCGAGCAGGGCTGCTTCAGCCCCTTCTACATCAACATGATCCAGGCCGCCGAAACGGCGGGCAGCCTGGCCCAGGGCCTCAACGACCTCGCCTATTACCTGGAACGCAGCCAGGCCTTGCGGGAGCGCACCCTCTCCGCCCTCATTTATCCCCTGATCCTGCTGACGGTGGCCGGCATCTCGCTGCTGATCATCCTCACCTACGTGGTGCCCCAGTTCGAACAGCTCTTCTCCGACATGGGCCAGGCCCTGCCCCTGCCTACCCGGGTGGTGATAGGCACCGCCACCTTCCTCAAGAGCTACGGCCTGGTGCTGGCGGCCGTGCTGCTGGCCCTGGCCGCCTGGTGGCGCCGCCGCCTGGCCCAGCCGGAAAAACGCCTGGCCTGGGACGGCTGGCTGCTGCGGCTACCGCTGCTGGGCATGGTGGTCAAGAAGCTGGAGATGGCCCGTTTCAGCCGCAGCCTGGGCACCCTGATGAAAGGGGGCGTACCCCTGCTCAGCGCCCTGGGCATAGCCCGCGAAACCCTGGTCAACCAGGTGCTGGCCCAGGCCATCAAGACCACCACCCTGGGCCTCAAGGAGGGCAAGCGGCTGGCCGAGCCCCTACTGGCCACAGGCCTGTTCCCGCCCCTGGCCATGCAGATGATCCAGGTGGGGGAAGAGACGGGCCAACTGGACGACATGCTGCTCAAGGTGGCCAACGTCTATGACCGGGAGGTGGAAACGGCCATAACCCGGCTGCTGGCGGTGATGGAACCGCTGCTTATCGTCGGCCTGGGGGTCCTTATCGCCGCCATCATCATCTCGATCCTGATGGCCATCCTCAGCATCAACCAACTCCCGCTCTAAGGAGGCGCCATGACCAAGAAAAACCCGCCCCGCCGCCGCGGCTTCACCCTGCTGGAACTGCTGGTGGTGCTGGTGATACTGGGGCTGCTGGCCAGCCTGGTCGGCCCACAGGTGCTCAAGCAGCTGAGCGGCTCCAAGACCAAGACGGCGGCGCTGCAGATCAACGAACTGCGCTCGGCGGTGGAGCTGTTCCGCCTGGAAGTGGGCCGTTACCCCAGCAACAACGAGGGCCTCCAGGCCCTGGTGGAGCGGCCCCCCGGGGCCACTGACTGGAACGGCCCCTACCTCACCAAGAAAGTGCTGCGCAAGGACCCCTGGGGCAACGACTACCACTACCGCTTCCCCGGCGAGCACGGCGACTTCGACATCTGGTCCCTCGGCGCCGACAACAAAGAAGGGGGCGACGGCGAGAACCAGGACGTGGTGAGCTGGGAATAAGATGGCGGCCAAGGGCTTTACGTTGCTGGAAATGATGCTGGTGCTGGTGATTGCCGCCCTGCTGGTCAGCCTGGTGGCCCCCCGCTTCGGCGCCCTCCTGCCTAGCCTGACGTTGCAGGGAGAGGCCCGCACCACGGCGGCATTGCTGCGCAAGCTGCGCAGCGACGCCCTCAGCCAGAGCAGGCCCCTTTCCCTGAAATTGTCCGAGGACGGCACCACCCTGCTGTTGCCACCGGATCTTGGGGACCGCCAGCTGCCCCAGGGCATCACGGCCCTCCTGGGAGGCGGCCTCAAGAGCCTGGATTTTTTCGCCGACGGCACGGCCCGCGGCGGCGACCTGCTGCTCAGCTCCAAGGCCGGCCACCTGCGGGTGCACCTGGACTGGCTTACCGCCGAGGTCAGCATCCATGACCAATAGCCGGGGCTTCTCGCTGCTGGAGGTGCTGGTGGCCTTCGTGATCCTGGCCATGGCCCTGGGGGTGTTGCTGCAGATCTTCACCCTGGCCACCCGCGGCCACCATAGCGCCCAACAGCTGCAGCAGGCCATGGTGCTGGCCGAATCCAAGATGGCCGAGCTGATGGCGGCGCCTGTGCTCCAACGCGGCCACCAGCAGGGCCGGCTGGAAGGGGACTTCCGCTGGGAGGCCGATACCCAGCCCTACCGGCTGCCCTCTGACTTCCGCCGCGCCGACAGCAGGGTGGAACCCATGCTGCTGGAGGTCACCATCAGCTGGGGCAAGGACAGGCACTTCATGCTCAGCACCCTGGTGCTGGGGAGCGGCGCATGAGCAAAGGCTTCACCCTTATCGAGCTGCTGATCGCCCTGACCCTGACGGCTTTACTGGCCACCTTGATGGGCGGCGGCCTGGAGCTGGCCACCGGCACCTGGCAGCGGCTGGGCAAGAGCGGCCAGCAAGCGGAGCGGGCCCTGATGGTGCAGATCACGCTGCGCCGCCTCCTCGAACAGCTCAGCACCCAGATGGTGCTCAGCCAGGACGTGGGTTTGCCCGGCCTGAGGGGCGACAGCCAGCACCTGTTGTTCCTGGCCCCTGGCCTGCCCCAGCTCGGCAAGGACAAAGAGCTCTACTGGTATCGATTGGGCATGGTGGAGGACGAAGACCAGACCACCAGCCTGACCCTCTGCCTCAGCCCCTGGCTGGCGGATGAGCAGGTGGACTGGCCCATATTGGAGCAGCGGCTGCTGAGCGGCGGCGACTGCCACGCCTTGAGCTCGCAGGTGACAGGCCTGGAGCTGGAATACCTCAAGGTGGACCAGCGCAGCGAGCGCTGGCAAAGCCTCTGGGAAAACGAGGCCAAGCTGCCGGCCCTGCTGCGGCTGCATTTCGAGACCGGCAAGCCGACCCTGTGGCCGGATCTGCTGGTGCTGCCCATGAGTCACGCCTATGAAATCAAAAGCAGCTACTGACCAGGGCGGCATAGCCCTCGTCGCCGTGCTCTGGCTGCTGGCCCTGCTCAGCCTGATGGCAACAGTGCTGGCCGGCACCAGCCGGGAACAGGGTCTGCAGGCCCGCTACCTGGCCGAGGACGCCAGGGGCCGCAAGGCAGCAGAGGGCGCCATCCGCCTGGCCGGCTTCAACCTGGGCCTGCCCGCCAACCAACGCCCCTGGCTGGCGGATGGCGGACTCCACCAACTGGATATCGACGGCATCCAGGTCAGCCTCGCTATCGAGGACGAGCGGGGCAAGCTGGATCTCAACGCCATCAACGAGGAACTGCTGACCAACCTGCTGCTGGCGGCCGGGGTCGACAAGGACCAAGTGCCGGCCCTGACCGACGCCATCCTCGACTGGCGGGACCCGGACGACCTCAAGCGGCTGCATGGCGCCGAAGAAGCCGACTACCTGGCGGCGGGGCGCGACGCCGGGCCCGCCAACGCCCCCTTCGACGATGTGGACCAGCTCCAGCAGGTGCTGGGCATGACGGACGCGATCTACCAGAAGCTGGCGCCTGTGCTTACCGTCAAGAACCACCGCCTGGGGGTCATGCCCCTCTATGCGCCTAGGCTGGTACTGATGGCCCTGCCGGGCGCCAGCGCCGACCTGGTGGACGGCTACATCCAGGAAAGGCGCCAAAACCAGGAGAACGGCCTGCCGCCGCCCCCCTTTCCCTTGAGCGGCCCCCTGACCAGCGGAGGCGGCATAGGACTGAACTACACTATCCATACCGACGCCAGGGTGTCAGACCACACCCACACCAGGCTCACTGCCGAGGTCCAAAAGCGCAGCGGCCTGGCCGACGCCCCCCTGGTGGTAGTGCGCATCCAGCGCTCGGCAGCCAACCCAGAGGGCTACGAGGAGTCGCCATGACCATGGCCAAGGGCCAGCTCGACACAACAGCACGACTGGGGGACCTCAAGGGCAGTTGGGGCAGGTTCTGGCATTGGTGGCGCGGCCAGCTATCCTCCCTGTTGCCAGAGGCTTGGCGCCGCACTTTTTCCACCAGCAAGGCACCTGTGCTGCTGAGCTACCAGCAGGGCCACCTCCATCTGGTCAGCGCCAACGGCGAGATCCCCCTGGACGACGACAGCCGCCCCCTGCCCGCCGCCACCCTCCAACAACTGGAACGCCAGGCCAACAAGGCAGAGGTGATGCTGCTGTTGCCCGCCGACCGGATGCTGCGCAAGACCCTGTCCCTGCCCCTGGCCACAGAGCCGCGCCTGGCCGACGTGCTGGGTTTCGAGATGAACCGCCACACCCCCTTCCAAGGCGACCAGGTCTACTTCGGCTTCAGGGTCAAATCCCGAGACAATCAGGCCGGCATGCTCAGCCTGGACCTGCTGGTGGCCACCCGCCAGCTGCTGGACCCGCTGCTGGACAAGCTCAAGACCCTGGGGCTGGCCCCGGGCAGGGTGAGCCTGGACAGCCCGGACCAGCCCCCCATGATCCTGCTAGGCACCAGGACCGCCCGGCAGGGCCGCCGCCTGGGCCTGCTTTGGCTGCTGCCGTTGGCGCTGGTACTGGGCCTGCTCTGGCTCAAGCACCGCCATATCGCCAGCCTGGAGGCCGAACTGGCCGTACCCCAGGCCGCCGCCGAAAAAGCCATGGCCGCCAAACAGCAGATCCGCCTGCTCACCGAGGGCAGCCAGATCCTGCTGACCCGCAAAGGCCAGGACATTCCCATGCTGATGGTGTTGGACGAATTGACCCGGCTGCTGCCGGACCAGACCTGGCTGACCCGGTTGGAGCTGCAAAAGGGGCAGCTCTCCATCCAGGGTGAATCCAGCAACGCCTCTGCCCTGATCGGGCTCTTGGACGCCTCCCCCTTATTCGAAAACGTCAGCTTCGCCTCCCCCGTGACCCTCAACTCCCGCACCCAGAAGGAACGGTTCGTGATCAGCGCCCAGCTCAGCCAGCAGGGGAAGGCGCCATGAACTTCAGCGCCCGCCAGCAGCAGCTGCTGGCCCTGGCCATACTGGTGCTGGCGCTGTGGGGGCTCTGGCAATGGCTGCTGGTGCCGCTCCTCGGGCTCTGGCAGCAATACGGCGATACCGAGCAGACCTTGGTAACAAGGCTCGACAAGTACCGCCAGCTGGCCACCCAGGAAGCCCAGCTGCAACAACAGCTGGCCGAACTGCAGCGCACCAACCCCACCGCCGATCTCTACCTGCCGGAAAGCAAGGCCGCCCTGGCGGCGGCCAGGCTGCAACAGCTGATATCCAAGGCGGTGGAAAGCAACGGCGGCCAACTGATCAGCACCCAGCCCCGCCTTGACCTGGCCCAACCGGCCAACAGCGCCGATCCTGCCTCTGTCACCGTGGCCGTCTACCTCAAGGCCGACACCGCCGAACTGGTGAAGCTGCTCTATAATTTGGAATCATCCAAGCCACTGCTGTTCCTGGAAAATCTGGTGATCATCGCCAATCCAAACCGCATTGTCGGCAATCCCAACCTCGGCGCCAGGCAGAGCGTGCCGCCCCTGGATGTCCGCTTCCAGGTCACAGGTTACCTGAGTAAGGAACAGCCATGAGCCCTGTTCCCCTCTGGTGGCTGCTTCCCTTGCTGGCCCAGGCCGATGTCCCGGCCTTCCCGCCTTTGGAACAGTTCCAGGGCATCATCGACAGGCCCCTTTTCAATCCCAGCCGCCGGCCAGAAGTCGGCGAAGACAGCGGCGACGCCCAGGCCCTCAAACAGCAGTGGGCCCTCACCGGCGTCGTGCTCCAGGGGGACGTACCCCTGGCCCTGCTGTCGTCCCAAACGGATGATCGCCGCCTCACCCTCTCCCCCGGCATGCCGCTGGACCAGAACTGGCAGGTCGAAGAGATCTTGCCGGACAGGGTGAAGTTTCGTTCTGGAACCAAGGTTGCCGAACTGGAGCTGGGTGCAACCAAGCCCAAAGGCAATAAGGCAGTACCTAGGCCAACCAACCGGCGTGACAACGCCAAAAAACCTGAAAAGAAACAAGAATAGGGGGTCACCATGACTTGCAATAGCACCCCGAAACAGCTGCTTGTCGTACTGCTTGGCAGCCTGTTGCTGTCCTGTGCCTGGTCGCCCGGCGGCGAAGACGCCGCCGACAACCCCTGGCGCAGCAGCGATAAAACCCAACCCCAGCCCGCCCACAAGAAGAGCCTCTATGACCAGGCCAAGATGGAAAGCCGCGAAAACGGCACCGTCAACCTGGCCAAGCCTCAGCAGACGGTGCCCAACGAAGAGATCTACCGCGGCACCGGTGCCTTCGTGAACCTGGCGCCCGGCCCCAGCAAGCAAGGTGGCACGGCCGAGGGTGACGTCACCCTCAACTTCCAGGGCACCGACATAGGGGAAGTGGTCAAGACGGTGCTGGGCGACATTCTGCACCAGAATTACAGCGTGGACCCGGCCGTGCAGGGCACCGTCAACCTGCAGACCAGCAAGCCCATCAGCAAGGACGCCTTGGTGCCGACCCTGGAGGCCTTGCTCAAGGCCAACGGCGCCGCCCTGCTCCAGACCAATGGCCTTTACCGGGTGGTACCGGCCGACGGCGTGGCAGCCGGCCTGGCCCCCAAGCTGAAGCTGTCGGCCGACCGGGGCTACCAGATGATGGTGGTGCCGCTGCGCTACATCGCCGCCAAGGAGATGGTCAAACTGCTGGACCCCATCAAACCCCGCCAGGGAGTGGTGCAACCCGATGAGCGTCGCAACCTGTTGATCCTGGCCGGCACCCAGGCCGATCTGGTCAACCTGACCGACACCATCAAGCTGTTCGACGTGGACCAGCTGCAAGGCATGTCGGTAGGACTGTTCCGGCTGCAGTCGGTGGAGCCGTCGGTCATCACCTCCGAGCTTGAGGCCATCTTCGGCGACGCGGCAGAAGGGCCCCTGGCCGGCATGGTGCGCTTCTTGCCCATAGAAAGGCTCAACGCCCTGCTGGTGATCACGCCCCAGGAGAAATACGTCAAGGACGCCAGGACCTGGATAGAGCGGCTGGACAGGGCCGAGAACCCCAGGGGCCTGAACATGTACGTCTACTACGTGCAGAACGGCAAGGCCCAGAACCTGGCCGACATGCTCAGCAACCTCTTCGAAGGCCAGCGCCGCAACCAGCGTAACAAGCCCAAAGCCACCGAGACCATGGCCACACCCAGCCCGGCCAGCACCGGGGCCGACACCAAGGAAGCCAGCAAACCAAAGATGCCGGCTTCCACTCCGGCGGCCATGGATGCCTCCAACCTGGATGTGGGCGAGGTCAGTATCATCGCCGACGACGAGACCAATGCCCTGCTGGTGATGGCCACCCCGGCTGACTATGAGAAGGTCAGCAAGGCCATCCAGAAGCTGGACGTGCTGCCGCTGCAGGTGCTGGTGGAAGCCACCATAGTGGAGGTCACCCTGGAAGACGATCTGCGCTACGGCCTGCAATGGTACTTCACCAACAAGCTGGGCCAGGGCCGCACCGGCCGGGGCAGCCTGGGCAGCCTGCCGATCCAGAGCCCCACCGACTTTGCGGCCAGTGCCAGCTACGAGGTGTTCAGCGCCGCCGGCACCAAGGCCCTGCTCAGCACCCTGGCGTCTGATTCCAAGGTCAACGTGGTGTCCTCCCCCACCCTGATGGTGCTGGACAACCACACCGCCACCATCCGCGTCGGTGACCAGGTGCCAGTACGCACCTCCCAGACCACCAATACCTCCTCGGATCTCGGCAATATCACCAGCACCATCCAATTCAAGGATACGGGGGTCATGCTGGAGGTCACTCCCAGAGTCAACGCCGGCGGCATGGTGGTGCTGGACATCACCCAGGAAGTGAACGACGTGGCCAAGACCACCACCTCCGACATCGACAGCCCCACCATCACCCAGAGGCGTATCGCCACCTCGGTGGCAGTACAGAGCGGCGAAACCCTGGTGCTGGGCGGCCTCATACGCGACAACAAGACCCAAGACAGCGACGGTGTACCTGGACTGCGCCACATCCCCATACTGGGCTGGCTGTTCGGCTCCAAGGGCACCAGCAGCAAGCGCACCGAGCTGGTGGTGATGATCACCCCCACCGCCGTCGCCGACAAGGACGACGCCAGGGAGGTCACAGACGAGTACCGCCGTAAGCTCAAAGGCGTGGATTTCAAATCCCTGGGCAGCAGTTACTGAGCTGATCCTGTAGACACGAAAAAAGGCACTGTTAAAGCAGATTAACAGTGCCTTTTCATTTCTATTCAATGGCTTACTGAAAAGTATCCAAAAAGTTGTATCGATCCTCTAACAGTTTCAGCCTTCCCCTCGGCAAAAAAACCATAAAACACTTCAATTTCATAAGCTTAAAAACTGGGCATGGAGCTTGCCTCTTATAGGCCGGTACCGGCTTAGCCGGGTACGGCAATTCGAGAGCCGACCGAGCCCCATGAGGGGCGACGTCCATGTCGAATGTACACAACCGTCCCAAAGGGGTCTGTGCTGCCCAACCGTTGGCACCGGATGCAGCCCAGGCCTGGAGAGGGACTCATGGCCCCTGGGCAAAACCCGGGGCCACAGGAGGTGGCACATGCAAAGTTCCATTTCATCATCAAGATGGCTGACAACGGGACGAATAGCCAGATTTCTACTGGCCCTGTTGCTCGCCATCTGGGGGAATCTGGCCCTGGCGGCCGACCCCGATGGCGTCTCCTTCACGCAGGAGGGCTGTAACCTCGATCACGGTGGCACCATATCCATGGGCCCCGCCGGGGTGCCCATCTGTAGTGATACGGGATATACCACTGGTAACCTGGGCAAGAGCTGGAGCGAGCTGGACCTGGTCCCGCACCGCCTGACCGCCAAGACAGGCCCAAACGACCCATCCCAAACCTACAAGATCCGCATCGGCGGTGACCATGGCCTCAACGGCTACGTAGGTTGGGACGTCATCACCACGCCCTATATCAATACCGCCAAGTCGGACGCCAGCTGCCAGCTGGTTTCGGCCCAGCCCTTTGAGATAGACGCCGGCATCATCGGCGGTGTGGACGACACCATCAACATGCTCCTGGAGATCCACCAAGAACCCAACACCACCTGCGTCTTCGACTATACGCAGCGGTTGGCCCTGGGGGCTCACCTCTACTCGGGCTCTTCCTTGCAGTCCCAGTTGATGAAGGAAAACTTCGACAGCATAGGGCAGCGCACCATCTCCTTGCCGGTGGCCGAGATAGCCCCGCAGGAAATCAGCAAGACCATGGACGCGACCCAGGACTCCCAGAACGTCTGGGCCGTCATGAAGGAAGCCAACCCGGCCATGCTGCACTTCGGCGACACCTGCCAACTGGGTGAAGAGGAATTCAGCAAGACCACCCAGATCACCGTGAGCTGGAAAATAGCCCAAGTGATACCTGGCATGGTCAAGGTCATGACGGAGGTCAAGGCCACCAACCCCTCTACACGCGACATATTGGTGCAGGTCACCGACAAGATCTACGGCGATACAGGGGGTGGAGACAGCCTGCTGGATACGGCGACAGGTAACCAGGTTCTGGTACCAGCTGGTGCCATGGTCGTGGTGCTGGAACATGAATATGACGCCCCTGCTGGCGTCACTGGCCTGCATGACGTGGCTACCGCCACTTATATAGACCAGATCACCAATGTCCCAGTCCCCGGCAACACCACAGCCGAAGCCTCTGCCACCATACAGGAAGGCACCCGCAAGAACGCCTTTGCCACCATCACCGACGACGAGGTGATCAGCGGCACAGGCCTGACCTTCTCCGTTGACTCCTTCAGCGGCGCAAGCGGCAGCTTCCAAAACGGCTATATTGCTGGCGACAAGACCACAGGCCCTGTGACCTGGGTTTCCGACAAGCAGCATGACGACGGATCCGTCACCTTCAACAAGACCGTTTACCTGGATGAGCCCAGGCGGACCAACGGTACCTTGAGCGACACCGCCTACCTGCTGGGTTCGGATGGCTTTACCGACCAGGACAGCGCCACAGTCACCATCGACAGTGATGCCTACGTTGACCTGACCATCAACAAGTCCATCAGCGAAGACATACTGCAAGGAGGAGAAACTGCGACCTTCAACTTCGATGTCAACGGCCAACCTGCATCCATCACCCTGAACGCAGGCGAGACCAGCGGCTCCACCACAGTGCACAACCTGGATCCCGGCCACTTCGATGTGACTGAGTCCCTGACAAGCGGCTTTACCCCTGTCAGCGCACTGAAGTCCACTGACATCAACCTGCCCAACTGTGCCGGCAGCGTCGACTTCTCCAACAACGTCGACAAGGCCAAGGCACAAGTGGTGAAAGTCACAGTGCCGACCGGTTATGAAGACGGCTGGCAGTTCCACCTGAGTGGCCCCAACGTCAGCGAAGACGGTACCACCGCGGGTGGCGTGGTGAACTTCAGCGCAGACCTCGGCGAAGGCCAATACACCATTACCGAGACCCAACAGGACGGCTTTGATCTGACCGGCGTGACCCCGCCCGCAGGCGGTGCCGGCGACATCAACGCCAAGACCTGCACCTTCTCGGTCAACCTGCCTGGTGATGCCAACCAGACCTTCAGCTGTTCCTTCGAGAACACCAAGCACGGGAAGCTCATCGTTCGCAAGGTGGCCACCAGCCCAGCTGGCGTTCCCTTCGTATCGACCGACTTCAACTTCAGCGGTGACGAAGGCAGCTTCACCTTGACACCCACAGGCTACGATGCGGCAGGCCAGGCCGAGACCTCTTTCGATGTCAAACCCGGCAGCTACGTCGTAGGCGAAAACCTGGCATTGCCTACCGGCTGGTCTCTGGACAGCGTCGTCTGTGACGACAACAACAGCTCCGGTGACAAGGCCAGTGGCCAAGCCCTGTACAACGTCGAAGCGGGTGAAACCGTGACCTGTACCTTCACCAACCTGCGCAGGCAGGAACCTGGGCAAGTGATCATCGTCAAGCACACCATCGGCGGTACCGACAGCTTCGGCTACAGCTCCACCGGTGGCGCCAGCATCAACCCCACATTCAGCATCGATACCACTGCGGCCAACCCCAACAGCATCACTTTCAACAACGTGACTGCCGGGGTCTACACCGTGACCGAGGACGATCCCTTGATTAAGGGCTACGACCTCATCGACCTGCAATGTGATGACCCCAAAGGCGGTGTCAACAATGTGCCGACGTCGGTTGACCTGAACAACCGAATCGCCACCATCAGCGTGGACGACGGAGAAACCGTCACTTGTACCTTCACCAACCGCAAGCGTGGCCAGATCATCCTGGTCAAGAACACCGTTGGTGGTGACGGTACCTTCACCTTCAACCACAGCATCGCTGGCCTGGACAGCAGCCTGACTACTTCCGGCAACACTGCCCAGGATGCCTCAGACCCGCTGGTCCCCGGCACCTACAGCATCAGCGAAAACGTGCCCGCTGGTTGGGACCTCACCGGCAGTTCCTGTGACGACGGCTCCGCTCCTGGCGCCATCGACCTGCAGGCGGGTGAGACTGTGACTTGTACCTTCACCAACACCAAACGTGGCCAGATCATCCTGGTCAAGAACACCGTTGGTGGTGACGGTACCTTCACCTTCAACCACAGCATCGCTGGCCTGGACAGCAGCCTGACTACCTCCGGCAACACTGCCCAGGATGCCTCAGACCCCTTGGTCCCCGGCATCTACAGCATCAGCGAAAACGTACCCGCTGGTTGGGATCTCACCGGCAGTTCCTGTGACGACGGCTCCGCTCCTGGCGCCATCGACCTGCAGGCGGGTGAGACTGTGACTTGTACCTTCACCAACACCAAACGTGGCCAGATCATCCTGGTCAAGAACACCGTTGGTGGTGACGGTACCTTCACCTTCAACCACAGCATCGCTGGCCTGGACAGCAGCCTGACTACCTCCGGCAACACTGCCCAGGATGCCTCAGACCCCTTGGTCCCCGGCATCTACAGCATCAGCGAAAACGTGCCCGCTGGTTGGGACCTCACCGGCAGTTCCTGTGACGACGGCTCCGCTCCTGGCGCCATCGACCTGCAGGCGGGTGAGACTGTGACTTGTACCTTCACCAACACCAAACGTGGCCAGATCATCCTGGTCAAAAACACCGTTGGTGGTGACGGTACCTTCACCTTCAACCACAGCATCGCTGGCCTGGACAGCAGCCTGACTACCTCCGGCAACACTGCCCAGGATGCCTCAGACCCCTTGGTCCCCGGCATCTACAGCATCAGCGAAAACGTACCCGCAGGCTGGAAGCTGACAGGCAGCTCCTGTGATGACGGCTCCGCACCCGGCGCCATCGACCTGCAGGCGGGTGAGACTGTGACCTGTACCTTCACCAACACCAAGAACGGCAAGCTGATCGTTCAGAAGGTGGCCACCAGCCCAGCTGGCGTTCCCTTCGTATCGACCGACTTCAACTTCAATGGTGACGAAGGCAACTTCACCCTCACTCCCACTGGTTATGATGCAGCTGGCCTGGCAGAGACCTCATTCGATGTCGAACCTGGCAGCTACGTCGTAGGCGAAAACCTGGCACTGCCTACCGGCTGGTCTTTGGACAGCGTCGTCTGTGACGACAACAACAGCTCCGGTGACAAGGCCAGTGGCCAAGCCCTGTACAACGTCGAAGCGGGTGAAACCGTGACCTGTACCTTCACCAACCTGCGCAGGCAGGAACCGGGGACAGTGATCATCGTCAAGCACTCCATCGGCGGTACCGACAGCTTCGGCTACAGCTCTACCGGTGGTGCCAGCATTGCTCCCACATTCAGCCTCGATACCACCTCGCTGAACCCCAACAGCATCACCTTCAACAACGTGACTGCCGGGGTCTACAGCGTGACCGAGGACGATCCCCTGCTTAAGGGCTACGACCTCATCGACCTGCAATGTGATGACCCCAAAGGCGGTGTCAACAATGTCCCGACCTCGGTTGACTTGAACAACCGAGTCGCCACCATCAGCGTGGACGACGGTGAAACCGTCACCTGTACCTTCACCAACCGCAAACGCGGCAAGATCATCATCGTCAAGGATGCTGACCCGACCGATACCGGGCAGTCCTTCGAATTTGCCAGCAGTTACCAGGCAAACTTCTTCCTGATGCATGGTCAAAGCAACGAGTCCGGTTGGCTGGTACCTGGCAGTTACAACGTCAGTGAACTGACCCCCGACGGTTGGGATCTCAGCGGTGCCGAATGTGATGACGGCTCGCCCGTCAGCAACATCGACCTGAACAATGGTGAGGTCGTCACCTGCACCTTCTACAACGTGCAGCGTGGCATGGCGGATGTGGTCAAGACCGTCAGCGGCCAACCCCTGGCCAACGGTGACCAGTACACCTTCGAGATCCGTTTGGGCGACGGCACAGGCGCAGCCATTGCCACCGCCACCGCCACAGGGCCCCAGGCCTTGGGTGAAGCAGTCGACTTCAGCTGCTCCGGCAGCAGCAGTTACTGCGTGGACGTCAATGGCATGGCCAAGCTGCGGATCTACGACAACGGGACTACGCCCGTCACTTACGCCTTCTGCGAAACCAACATGCTGCCCGGCTGGAGCAACAACAGCCTGGACGGCGATACCTGGTTCGTACCGGGCGGCGGTGACCCGAACGTTGATAACTCAACCGAGTGCATCAACTTCACCTTGAGCCCCGGTGAAACCAGGCACTTCCATATCGATGACGTACCGCCTCCCGGAGGCTCAGCACGGACCATCGGCTACTGGAAGAACTGGACATCCTGTGACGGCAGAGGCCATCAAGAAGCGGTGCTGGACGAAAACCTGCCCATCACCCTCTGGTCTGGCTTCGTCATCGGCGACGCCGACCCGACCATCCCGGATCCCGACTGTGCCGTGGCTGTCGACCTGCTCGACAAGCGTGACATAGCCGACCCGACCCTGGTCAGAGATGGCAAGAAAAAAGCCGGTGACCCGGCCTACGGCCTGGCCGCCCAGTACGTGGGCTACCTGCTGAACGTCAATGCCGGTGCAGGCAGCTGCCCCGCCGTCACCGACGCCGCAGTACAAGCAGCCGCCCTGCTGGCAGAGATCGGGTTCAACGGCACCGGCGACTACCTGGTCAAACCCAAGGGCAAGAATGCCGGTGGCAGCGCCTACACACCTGAGCGTGCGGCGCTGGCAAACCAGTTGGCCGGTATCTTCGACTCTTACAACAACAACCTGCTCTGCCCCTGAGAAGGCATGAGCCAATAAAAAACGGCGGGTTCAACCCGCCGTTTTTTTATTTGCCGCTTTTGCCCTTGCCGCCGCCACCGCTGCCGCCACTGCTCAGGCTGCCGATGCTGACGGTAGCGCTGGCGGTGCCGCCTTTACCGTCGCTGATTTGATAGCTGAAGCTGTCGCTGCCCTTGAAGCGGTTGCCCGGGTAGTAGGTCAGGGTGCCGTCGCCGTTCAGGATCACCGAGCCCTTGCTGCCCTGGTTAATACCGGTGACCTTGAGGCTGTCGCCGTCCTGGTCGTAGTCGTTGCCCAGCACTGTGATGGTAACGCTGCTGCCGCTGCTGACAGAGGCGCTGTCGTTCACCGCCACAGGCGCATGGTTGGCCGCAGCCACGCTGACGGTAACGGTGGCACTGGCACTGGCACCTTTACCGTCGCTGATCTGGTAGCTGAAGCTGGTGCTACCGCTAAAGCTGCTGGCCGGGGTGAAGACGATATAGCCACCCTGAACACTGAGGCTACCGTTGCCACCGCTGGTGGAAGTGATGGTCAGGCTGTCGCCGTCCTGGTCATAGTCGTTGGCCAGAACAGGGATGCTCACCGCAGTACCGGCATTGGTAGAAGCGCTGTCGTTCACTGCCACAGGGGCATGGTTAACCGCAGCCACGCTCACGGTGACAGTGGCGCTGGCGGAGCCGCCTTTGCCGTCGCTGATGCTGTAGTTGAAGCTGGTGGTGCCGCTGAAGCTGCTGGCCGGGGTGAAGACAATGTTGCCGCCCTGGATGCTGGCGCTGCCGTTACCACCGCTTACGGACGTGATGGTCAGGGTATCACCGTCAGGGTCGGAATCGTTGGCCAACACCGGGATGCTCACCGCAGTACCGGCATTGGTGGAAGCGCTGTCGTTCACCGCAACGGGGGCTTGGTTGGCGGCAGCCACACTGACAGTGACAGTGGCGCTGGCGGTGCCGCCTTTGCCGTCGCTGATGCTGTAGTTGAAGCTGGTGTTACCGCTGAAACCGCTGGCCGGGGTGAAGACGATGTTGCCCCCCTGGATCACGGCACTGCCGTTGACACCGCTGGTACCAGTGATGGTCAAGGTGTCGCCGTCAGGGTCGGAGTCATTGGCCAGCACAGCAATGCTTACCGCAGTACCGGCATTGGTAGAGGCGCTGTCAGCCTGGGCTACGGGCGCCTGGTTGCTGCTGCCGCCAGCAATCACGTAGCTCGCCGTAGCGATGTCACCGTAGGCACCACTGAAAACGGAGACATTCAACGGATAGGTGCCACCTGCCGCATTGGCATCCGAAGTCACCATCAGGGTAGCAGTGCCCGTTGCGCCTGGGGCCAGGGTCTGGTCGCGGCCAAAGATGCTGGCAGACCAGCCATCAGGCAGGGGCACGTCCATGGAGAAGGTGTTGTTGCCGCAGTTGGGGTCGTCGTTGTTGGTGACGCTGATGCTGTAGCTGACCCTGGTCCCTGCAGTCACTTGCTGGCTGGCACCAGGGGTGATGCTGATGCTGGGTTGATGCAGCTGGCACTGGAAGCCCTTGCCGGTCTGGGTAGTGTCGACCAGCACCTCGGCATAGCCAGGGCCCGCATATTGGGTGGTGATGCTGACACCGGTATCAGGGTCGCTGAAGGTGCTGCCCAGCCCCAGATCGGGACTCCAGAAGCTGGAATCATTCATGTCCAGCAGGTAGCTGCTGTCACCGACGCCTTGAACGGCACTGTGGATCACCACGCCCTTGGAAACGGCCGTGTTGTAGCTGTCAAAGCCCTGATCCTGGCGGAATTCTACAAAGTACCAGGCCTGGTTGCCGGTAGCGGGGTCGATCCCCTTGGGAATACGCACCGTCTTGACGCCAGGCGTCATGGTGTCACCGGCGGGGTTCAGCTGGTAGACCCCGGAACCCGTTGCCGTGTCGATATCGGCCTGGCTCAGCCAGCCCAGCCTGTCCTTCTGGAAGGCGGTGTAGTCGCCGTAGCCACGGCCCATCACATCATAGGTATCGCCGTACTCGTCGTTGCTGCAACTGGAACCCAGGGGCTGGCTGCCGCACTGCAAGCCATGGGAATGGTAGATCCCCAGGTTGTGGCCAAGCTCATGGGCAAAACTTTCCCAGCCGACCCGCCCGTTGAGATGGACAGTGCCAGAACCGACGCCGGAAACGCCGCCATAGGAGCAACTTGAGCTGTAGGGGGTGGCGATCACAACCCGCTTGTAAGCCCCGACATCGACCCCGTCATTCTTGGCCAGTTGTATGGCTTGGCTACCCAGGTCCTGGGAGCCACACTGCGCGCTGGTGAGGGCTAGGGTGTAGTAACCCACCACATCGCCAGTCAGCCAGGTTTGGCCTTCGGAGTTCTCGTAGAAGAAATCGCTGGCGGTGCCAAAGGCATTTTGCCTGATCTGGTCCTGAGTCCAGGGAGTGGAGGTGTCATCAGAGTAGTTGGCCAAGATGACCAGGGTCTTCTGCTCCCCCATCGAGGGGCGGGTGACTGCCTGGGCCTGCAGAGCGAAAAGTGGGGCGGCCACTAAGCCACTCAGCAGAAGCTTTTTATTGAAGAGAATGGCTGTACTCAAGGGATCTCCTCCAAAGTAAGGAGAAAGATCCTCAGCAGGCTAAGGCCCGAGAAGGGGATACTCTCTTTCGGCGGCCTGGCGATCCACTAGGGACCCATGGCTTTGCGCCCTCCGGTTACCCGAAGTTTGCCTTTTACAGGAGAGGATCTTTCTGCAATTTTCACAGGCCCGGGAGATTCCGCTCCACACCGCTCAGCACGCCTTGGAAAAGGCCCCTGCCGAAGGCTGAGCTTGCCGAGTTTGGTCAAGCAAGCGGGAGGGACTCTAACACGCCAAAACTGAACGAAAAATATACAGACCACTCCCTAAAAAACCCCTCCATGCCTAGTTATTACTGGCACCAAGGCCTGTCCACTCAGCTAACTTCATGAGTTGCTTAAGCAAAAGAGTGATGACCAAGAGCAGTGCCCCATCGTCAATCCCAGCAAGACAATTTGCCAATTTGCGAAAGCCATCACAGCCCACTTTTTGGCACTGTTAAGTTGCTGAAACGCTTCTATTTTGGCCGAAATTCATGGTTCACAATGGCTTAGGTTCCAGCGACTCTGTGACCTGTAAGGCAAGGTATACAGAACATCGCCGAAAGCCGAGTTCAAACCAATAAAAACAATAAAAATCAATCGTTTAAATTTAAGGCACAGTCGTTGCTGTTCTCTTTCACCGAGTCGGACCCAGCAGGGTCCGGCCCTCTGATTGCTGGAAACTGCCCCCTCCCCACCAGGGAAAAGGTATTCAGGATCCAGCCCGAACCATCCATCCGTGGCACCGGAGGTGGAAGATGAAACGCAGATTGATAAGCTTCAAAGGCTTGGGGCTGGGAGCCTTGATCTCAGCCGCCCTGCTGACGGCCTACCCTGTTCCAGCGGTAGACGGCATAGGGCTCTTTGAACTGGACGGTAACACTGCCGAGAACGGCGCCGTTGCCGGTGACGACTGGGATACCCTCTATGGTGGCGGCGGCTCCCCCATCGCCTTCACCGGCGTCCTGGCCGACCCCAGCCCAGAGACCATCTACTGGAAAGGGGGCTCCAAGGACATCTATGACGTCAACAACTGGTGGTACAAGGACGGTGGCGTGCCCGACAAGGACGACATCACCAACGCCTATGCCGCCGCCTACATCAACCCCGTTGATAGTGGTCCCCATAAGAAAGGGGATCTCATCATCTACTTCGGCCTGGATCGCTACGACAACTCTGGTGACGCCTTTGCCGGCTTCTGGTTCTTCCAGAACAAGATCTCCAAGAATGGCGCCAGCCAGTTCGACGGTGTTCATGTGAAAATGTCAGCTGCGGGCCCCGGCGATCTGCTGGTGCTGGTGGAATATCCCCAAGCCTCTGGGGCCATGCCGGTCATCAAGGCCTATGAATGGGATCCCGACGACTATGACGGCGACGGCAACCTGGACAGCGACGGCCACAGCATAGGCCCCCTGGACCAGATCTATACCTCGGAGATGGGCGGCAATGCCCTCTGCGACGGCACCGACAACAAGCTGGCCTGCGCCATCACCAACCTGGACCCCATCCCCAACCCGCCCTGGGACTACACCCCCAAAGGCGGCCTGAGCACCAGCGACATGCCCTATGAGACCTTCTTCGAAGGGGGGATCAACGTCACCCAACTGCTGGGCAGCACCCCCTGCCTCAGCAGCTTCCTGGCGGAAACCCGCTCTTCACGGTCTGAAACCGCCACCCTCAAGGACTTCGTGATCGGCGACTTCGACGTTTGCAGCATCAACGTCAGCAAGGACTGCAAGGCCACCATCAACGAAGCCGGCGACAAGGTGTCGGTGACCTTCTACGGCAACGCCAGCAACACCGGCGGCCTGGCCCTTGACATGAAGTTGAGTGACAGCCAGCCCGGCGCCGTGATCGACAAGGTCTGCTTCGACGATTGGGACGAAGGCAACTCCGCTCCCGGTTCTGACGGCATCTGCACCGCCGGCGACAGCACCCCTGGCAGCCTGTCAGGCCTGGGTACAGCCACCGCCAGCTTCAACCTGGGAGCCCAGCAGACAGCCCGCTTTGAGGGCCACTATGACGTCTCTGGGCCATTAAGCAGCCTGGACTTCAGCGACACCATAGTGCTCAAAGCCTATGACCAATATGGGGCCGAGCTGTTGTCCGACAATGCCACCGCCAACTGTACGGCTACAGGCAATGCCGCCATATCCGCCGCCAAGGCCTGCGAAGCCTTCCTGGATAACGGCGACACCTTCAGGGCCGAGATCACCGGCCATGCCACCAATACCGGTAATATCAAGTTGGTTAACGTCAACCTGACCGATAGTGTTCTGAATCCGTCGCTGTTCACCGTGGTCTACGACAGCAACAAGGACGGTGTGGTCGACACAGGAGAGCCTCCCTTCACCGGCACCTTGCTGCCCGGCGAACAGCTGGCCTTCAAGTACACCCTGACCTCCACCACCCAGACCAGCCATACCGACACCATTACTGCCCACGGCACCAATGCCTTCGACTCCAATGACACAGTCGATTCGGCTCCGGCTACCGCGTCCTGCAGTTTGGCGCTCAACCCTGACCTCAGCATCACCAAGGTCTGCGACAGCTCCCTGGGTGGCGGCACCGGGGTCATATTGTCGGCCGAGAACGACATAGTGCTGGTCAAGGTAGGCAACATCATTACGGTAACCAATACCGGTAATGAAGCCCTGAGTCCCGTGGTGGTGTCTGACGCCGAGGTCCAGGACCTGGTCTATGACAGCGGCGAAAACACCTTCAGCTGTACCAGCAAGACAGCGTCAGCCGACGCCAAGTGCACAGGCTCGCTGGGCCTCGGCAAGTCCGTAACCTTCAAGCAGCAGTACAAGCCTGACGGCCTGTCCATCATCGGCGCCCTGACCAACCCCGGCTCTGTGCTGTTCAGCAACACCGCCAGCGCCCTGGCCAAGGGCAAGCTCAGTGGTACTGATGTCAATAATGGCGTCGCCAAGACAGCGACCGCCAGTTGCCCGCTCTGCCCGGACAACACCAACTAAAGGAAAAGGCGGGCATCAAGCCCGCCTTTTTTATTTGTGGCCCTTAGAACCACCACCTCCGGTGCTGCCGCCAGAGCTGCTGCTGCCGATGCTGACGGTAGCGCTGGCACTGCCGCCTTTGCCGTCTGAGATGCTGTAGCTGAAGCTGTCGCTGCCCTTGAAGCGCCTGCCGGGAATATAGGTGAGGGTGCCGTCGCTATTGACCAGCACCGAGCCCTTGCTGCCCTGGGTCACGGCGCTGACCGTCAGCTTGTCGCCATCGGGATCCGAGTCGTTGGCCAACACCGCTATGGTGACGCTGCTACCGCTGGTGGAGGCGCTGTCGTCCACTGCCAGGGGCGCTTGGTTGGCCGCAGCCACACTGACGGTCACGGTAGCGCTGGCACTACCGCCCTGACCATCAGAGATGCTGTAGCTGAAGCTGGTAGAGCCGCTGAAACCACTGACCGGGGTGAACAGGATAGAAGATCCCTGGATCAGGGCACTGCCGTTGACACCGCTCACCGAGCTGATGCTGAGGCTGTTGCCGTCGGGATCCGAGTCGTTGGCCAGTACCGGGATGCTGACGCCGGTACCGGCCTGGGTGCTGGCACTGTCGTTCACCGCCACGGGTGCACTGTTAGCGGCCCCTACCACGAAGGTGGCGGTGGTGGCGCCCTGAAGGCCCGAGGCGCTGGCCTGTACCGGCACATTGTAATTACCGGCCAAAGCCTGGCTGCTGGACTGGACCCAAAGCTGCACGGTGCTGCTGGCGCCAGGAGCCAAGGTCAGGGAGCTGCTGGACAGGCTACCACTCCAGCCGGTTGGCCATTGGGCCGCCAGATTGATCGTCTTGTTGCTGCAACCGGTGGCATCACCGTTGGTGACCATCAGTTGGAAACCATAGCCTTGCCCTGCCTGCATGCTGGGGCTGGTGGCCGGGCTCAGGCTAAGGGCCGGCGCCGTGGCGGTGCATTGGGCGGCCTGGGCACTCACCCAGACGGTGGCACCCTTGTCGTCCAGGGATTCCAGGCTGATCACGGCACCGGACTGGGGATCCACAAACTGCTGGCCGACGGTCAGGACGGCATCATTGAAATCGCCGAACAGGGCCGACCCCGGAGTCATGTCCAGCAATTGGCTGCTATTGGGATCACCTTCGACGACGCTGCGCACCAACAGCCCCTGGGCCACGTTAGTGGTGCTCTGCATCCAGGCGTCATAGCCCAAGGCGGGACGGTATTCCAGGTAAAGCCAGCGCTGGGCACCTGAAGCGTCGGTGCCTGCAGGTACCTTGAGGGCTTCGACCCCTTGGCCGGTATGGAAGGGAGCCAACTGATAGACACCATCGTTGGCCTGGGCAACATTGGGCTGCCAACCCAGCAGGCCTTCTTCGAAGGCGTTGAAGTAGGCCAGCTGGCTGCCCATCACGTCGTAAACGTCACCGTATTCGAGACTGCGACAATTGCCCTCTGTGACTTGATCGCAATCCAAGGCATGGGCATGGAGCAGGCCGAAGGTATGACCTATCTCATGGCTCAAGACCCTCAAGGTAGTATCGCCGTTGAGGAAGACCCTTCGGCCGGCCGAGTCCAGTATCCCCATGCCGCTCCAGCCACAACCGTTCGTGGGATGGAAGTAGAGCACCAGGCCATAATCGGCCAGGTTGTAGCCTTGGGCCTGGGCAAGGGCATTGGCCTGCTGGGCCAGGGTATCGGATTGGCACTGGCTGCTGTCCAGGGAGACGGTAAGCCAGCTGCTGTCCACGTCACCGCTGAACCAGACCTTGTCGCCAGAGGCGTCACGATAAAAGGCATCGTTCTGGTTAAAGACCAGGTCCTGCAGCTGGGCTGCCGTCCAAGGTTTGTTGTCAGGGGCGTCTTGGAAGTTGACCATCAACACCAGGGTGCGTTGTTCCCCTATGGCGGGCAGCACCTGGGCCTGGGTAGGCAAACTTGATGAGAGCAGGGCTCCGAGGGCCAGCAGTTGGGCAGTCTTGCTGAGAAAGTGGCTAACCAGTTTCAATGGGATCTCCTCCAGCACAGGGAGAAAGATCCTCAGCAGGCTAAGGCCCGAGAAGGGGATACTCTCTTTCGGCGGCCTGGCGATCCACTAGGGACCCATGGCTTTGCGCCCTCCGGTTACCCGAAGTTTGCCTTTTACAGGAGAGGATCTTTCTGCAATTTTCACAGGCCCGGGAGATTCCGCTCCACACCGCTCAGCACGCCTTGAAAAAGACCCCTGCCGAAGGCTGAGCTTGCCGAGTTCGGTCAAGCAAGCGAGGGGGACTCTAACACGCCAAAACTGAACGAAAAACATACAGGCCTCTCCCTAAAGAACCCCGCCATGCCTAGTTATTACAGGCTCCAAGGCCAGGCCATTCGGCTAACTTCATGAGTTGCTTAAGCAAAACGAAGAACAGGGCCTGTTTCATCGATGTCCGGCCGTCGTTTCAGGAATTTATTGATTTGAGAAAGCCATCACAGGGCCCTTTTCCTTCCGTAAACCATATGGTAAGTGATTGTTTCTTAAGTGAAACAGCAACTTCGTTATAACTATTTGATTTTACTTACTTTTACTTAATTTCTTGGAAAACTGTCAGCTTGGTGAAACAGCTGAAGCCTGACTGTGGGGATGAACGGCTTTTTCAACTTGGATTAAAAATCGAGAGGGGAGTGCAATATTTACCGCTTGGTTCTGGGCTTGTACTCGTCCCACAGCGTGACATGGGGCTCTTCCAACAGCTCCAGCAGCGTCTGATAGCTCCAGATCAACAGGGTCCTATGGGGTATGGCCGGCTCCTCCAGCATGGCCGCCAACCTCGCCAGCTTACGCCTTTGTTTGCTTTGCTCTTGCGGTGTCATGGGGGTTACCGGTGCCTAAACCGAAAAAAGTGAGGCAATCTTTAAGCCAAAAAATCAACTTGCTGATTTTTAAAAAGAAATGAACAGAGAGGCGAGTCAGATCACATCACTGTCTCGCCATTGAAACAACAAAGGGTCAATTAAGGCCATGCTTGTCCAGCAGGCGGTACAGGGTCACCCTGGATACGCCCAGCAGCCGGGCAGCCTCGGAGACATTGTGCTGGCTGTGGGCCATGGACAGTATCACCGCCTCCCTTTCGGCCTGATGCCGAGCCTGCTCCAGGCTGATGACCGCCTTCTGTTGTTCCTGGCTCTCCAAGCCCAGATCTTCGGCACTGATCAACTTGTTTTCGCTCATCACCAGGGCCCTGCGGATGCGGTTGATCATCTCCCGCACATTGCCTGGCCAACTGTGCTGGCTGATGGCCATCAGTGCCTGTTGGCTGAATCCCTTGGCTTTGGCGTTATGGTCCAGGCTGAATTTCTGGAAATAGAAGCGGGCCAGCAGTTCCACGTCGCCAGGCCTTTCCCGCAACGGCGGCACCTGCATGTGCAGCACGTTGAGCCGGTAGTAAAGGTCTTCCCGGAAACGCCCCTTGGCGACGGCATCCTCCAAGTCCACATGGGTGGCTGCGATGACCCGGACATCAATGGGAATGCTCTCCTCTCCCCCCACCCGCTCTATGGTGCCTTCCTGGAGGAAGCGCAGCAGGTTGACCTGAAGCTCCAGGGGCAGATCGCCGATTTCATCCAGAAAGAGGGTGCCCCCTTGGGCAGTTTCAAATCGGCCAATCTTGCGCCGCAGGGCACCGGTGAAAGCCCCCTTCTCATGCCCGAACAATTCGGACTGGATCAGGGTATCGGGCAAGGCACCGCAATTGACGGCCACGAAAGGGCCACGGTGGCGGTTGGAGCGCTGATGGATGGCGCGGGCGATAAGTTCCTTGCCGGTGCCGCTCTCACCGCGGATAAGGACAGGGGCTTCGACTGCGGCCACTTTCCGTATCTGCTGGAAAACCTGCATGATGGCGGGGCTGGCCCCCACCATCTGGCATTCGTCCAAACTGGACAACTGCCGCTCCCCCATCTCCCGCAGCTTGGTGATGCCATAGGCATGGCCCAGGGTGGCTTTGAGATAGTTGGATTTGTCATCGAGAGGCAGGGTGTAGAAGTCGTAGCAGTTTTCGTAGATGAGCCGGCAGAAGTCCTGGTCATTGAGGTCCTCGGCGCTGACGAGCACTATCCAGGCCGGGGCGTTGACGTCGCAGAGCACATCTTCGAGCTCTTCCTTTTGCCGCTCCCCCAACTGGCAAGCCCTGGCGATACCCACCTGGTAACCGTTCTCGGCCAGCATGGCCCTGGCGCGGGCAGGACTGGTGGCCTTGTCGAGGTGCCACCCCGCCAAATCTATCCCCCCTTCTTGAGGGACCAGGTCCAGAAACAAGGCTTTTCGCTGACCTTCCTCTCCCTGGCTCGGCCATTCTCTTTGGATGTTATTCACGAGACTTCCTGACGCAGGGGCCTGACTTCCCAAGTTTAGTCCACCTAACCCGCTATCTTACTGGCCTCAAGAGGCGTTCACGTTTTGTTCATTCCCCCACCAAAATGCCAAGTTGAAGATCCGCACTTATAGTTGAAGGGAATTCCCATGCCGGTTTGCATGCCATGTACAACAGTTACTTCGGGCTGACGGAAGCGCCCTTTTCCATAGCGCCGGATCCCCGCTACCTGTACCTGAGCGAGCAGCACAAGGAGGCATTGGCCCACCTGCTTTACGGTATCCGTAACGACAATGGTTTCGTGCTGCTGACAGGGGAAGTGGGAACAGGCAAGACCACTGTCTGCCGCAGCCTGCTGGACAGCCTGGGCCCCAAGACAGATCTGGCCTTCATCCTCAATCCCAAGTATTCGGTATTGGAACTGTTGGCCGCCATCTGCGACGAGTTGGGCATTCCCTATCCTCCCGGCGAGCGCTGGCTCAAGGTCTACATAGATGCCCTCAACAACCACCTGCTGCGCAGCCATGCCGAGGGCCGCCAGACGGTACTGATCATCGACGAAGCCCAAAACCTGTCCAGCGACGTACTGGAGCAACTGCGGTTGCTGACCAACCTGGAAACCAACAGCCGCAAGTTGCTGCAGATCATCTTGCTGGGCCAACCCGAACTGCTGGACATGTTGGCCAAGCCGGAACTGCGCCAACTGGCCCAGCGGATCACGGCCCGTTTCCACCTTGGTCCCTTGTCCCAGAGGGAAATGCAGGCCTATGTCCAACACAGGTTGACGGTGGCGGGTGTGGAAAGACCCCTTTTCACCAGGAGGGCCCTGCACCGCCTTTACGCCTTGTCCCAGGGGATCCCCAGGGTCATCAACCTGCTTTGCGACCGGGCCTTGCTGGGCACCTATGTGCAGCGCCGCAGCAGAGTCGGCACCGCGACACTTAAACAGGCGGCCAAGGAACTGCGGGGCCACCAGCGGCCGCCGGCCTGGCGCCCCTGGGCCCTGGGTGCCTTGGCACTGGCATTGCTGGCCGTCGCCCTGGTGCTTTGGCAGCCAAGGTTGTGGCCCAGCCTACCAACGGCCAGTGCCGAGCCCAAGCCGCTTCCCGCCAAGCCACAGCAACAAGCCAGCCAAGAGGCGGCCTCAGTACCTGCCCCCATAGTAGAGGCACCACCGCCGGCCGCCCCCCAAGATCCCTGGCAATGGCCTGAACACATCCCTTTGCCCCTCAGCCAGGCCATCGCCTTTCGCACCTTGTTCAAGCAGTGGCATCTCGACTACAAGCCCGCCGCCCAACCGGCCCCCTGCCAATTTGCCAAGGAACAGGGACTGGGCTGCTTGATCGCCGACGGCGACTGGCAGGCCCTGGCCGCCTATAACCGACCGGCCGTGCTGCAGGTGGAGGGGGAGCAGGGCCAAAGCTTCTACCTGACCCTGCTCTCCATCGAGGGGGATAAAGTGAAAGTGCTTGTCGCCGACCAACAGTTTGAGATGCCGAGTGACGAACTCAGAAGCCACTGGCAGGGCAACTACAGCCTGCTGTGGCGGCTCCCTCCCGGTTACGACCAACCGCTACGCCCCGGCAGCCAAGGGCTGGCGGTAGCTTGGCTGGAGCATCAGATGGCGGCGATCAATCAAAGGCAGGAACGAAAACTGCCTGAAGCTACCTATGATTTCGTGCTGTTTCGGGATGTAAAGGCTTTTCAATTCAAGGAAGGCCTGGCGGCGGACGGCGTGGTAGGCCCTGAAACCAGCATGCGGCTGACCGCCCTGACCGACGGTAGCGTGCCATTGCTGGCGGCGCCGGAGGGCTGACCATGTCCTACATACTGGATGTCCTCAAGCAATCGGAACGCCAACGCCAGGAGGGCCAACCTGGGGCCAACCTGGTGGTAGAGCCATTGGTGGTAGAAACCCAAAACGAAGAGAACTGGCTGCCAAGGCCCTTTCATCTGCTGTGGTTGTTGCTGTTTCCCCTTATTTACCTGCTGTGGCCGGATACGCCTGTCCACCAACCAGAGGCAAGAACCCAGCCCAGCGCGGCCCAACATGCCCAGTCCCAGGTAAGGAAAGCACCGGTAAGCCCCTTGAAGGACAAACCCCAAACCGCCGCCGTCCCAACCAAAGGGAAAAAAGAGGATCTGAGCGCCCTCTTGGGTGGCGACGCCAAGGTGCCTCCCCTGGTGCTGGAAGAGGCTAAGCCGGTCCAGCCCAAAAACGACAGTCCAGCCTTGCCTCCCAAGGTAAAGGCGCTGGAAGAAGAAGCCATGGTCCTTAAAGACAAGGAGCCCGCCAAGGAAGCAACAGCAGTATCAACCGCCGTTACGGAAACGGTAAGTGAGGGCCAGGCTGCGCCCGTTCCCCAGTTACCCTCATGGCGAGAATTGCCCGTGGATATCCAAAGACAATTGCCCGCCCTGAATTTCAGCGTCCATCTCTACAGCCCCGAACCCGACCAGCGCCTGGTCAAGGTCAACGGCCACTTATATCGGGAAGGCAACGAACTGGCCCCTGGCCTGGACTTGGAGGAGATCACCCCAACCGGAGTGATACTGCACTATCAGGATTGGCGCTTTACCATGGCTGCCCGTTAGGGAGAGATGGGCAGCATTGCGATATCATGGGGCCCCAAATCGAAGGAGTCATTCCCTTGTCCGAGATCCATCTCCTGGTAGGCAGCACCCTGGGCGGCACCGAATATGTGGCTGACGCCCTGGCAGACAAGCTGCGCGAGGCCGGGCACGAACCCCAATTGCACCTAACTCCCAACCTTCATGATCTCCCTCTGGACGGCACCTGGCTCATCTGCAGCGCCACTCACGGTGCCGGCGAGCTTCCGGACAATATCCAGCCCTTCGGTGAGCAGTTGGCCGAGAAGCCTGACCTGCGTGGGGTACGTTTTGCCGTCTTTGCCATAGGTGACACCAATTACGACAGCTTCTGCCAGGGAGGCAAGGTACTGGAAGCGGCCATGCTGGACTGTGGTGCCCACCCCTTGTGGCCCAGGATCGATATCGATGTGATGGATCCGGAGCTTCCGGAAGACCAGGCAAGCGCCTGGCTTGACCAACAGATCGGCAAATTGTGATCCACAATAAGACCTTCGCCTGACTCGAACCCTGTGGATATCCTTGGATCCTGCAGGTGGAAAAGCCCTGTTTATACACTTAGCAACTTATCACCCTCCCCCAGCCTGTGCATAACTCCCCAAGTTGATCCCAGTCAGTACAGGCTGGGATCAACGGCTATCAACATGATCCGATCCCACCCAAGATCCTGCCTTCATTGATCTTTTTCACCTTACCCACAGATCCATGGCGATCTAATAGATCTAGAAACAAAGGATCTTTAAAAAAGATCTTTGATCTAATACTTGATCGCACAGTGGATCCCCGGCTTGGTCGGAGTCCCACATGAAGGTACAATGTCGGGCTTTCTCTGATCTGGCGTTGAGGTGTCAAATGGGTAACCCGCATCACTTTGAAGTGATCGTCGTAGGTGGTGGTCATGCCGGTACCGAAGCGGCCATGGCGGCTGCGCGTATGGGCCGCAAGACCCTGCTGTTGACCCATAACATCGATACCCTGGGACAGATGTCCTGCAACCCGGCGATCGGCGGGATCGGTAAGGGTCACCTGGTTAAGGAGATCGATGCCCTGGGTGGTCTGATGGCCACAGCCATCGATCACGGCGGCATCCAGTTCCGCACCCTCAATGCCTCAAAAGGCCCGGCAGTAAGGGCCACGCGCGCCCAGGCCGACAGGGCCCTTTACAAGGCCTATGTACGCCAAGCCTTGGAAAACCAGCCCAACCTGACCCTTTTCCAACAGCCCTGTGTCGATCTGATCGTTGAAGGCGATCAGGTCAAAGGGGTGCTGACCCAGATGGGCCTCAAGTTCTTTGCCCCTACGGTGGTTCTCACCGTAGGGACTTTCCTCGGGGGCCGTATCCACATCGGGCTCGACAATTTCGAGGGTGGCCGTGCCGGTGATCCCCCGGCCAATGCCCTGGCTCGCCGCTTGCGTGAGCTGCCGTTCCGAGTTGATCGCCTCAAGACAGGGACGCCGCCGCGTCTGGATGCCCGCACCATCGACTTCTCGGTGATGGAAGCGCAGCCCGGTGACGATCCCACCCCAACCTTCTCCTTCATCGGCAAACGATCGCAGCATCCTGTGCAGATCCCTTGCTGGATCACCCACACCAACGAGGCCACCCACGAGGTGATCAGGGGCAACCTGGATCGCAGCCCCATGTATGCCGGTGTGATCGAGGGCATAGGTCCCCGCTACTGCCCTTCCATCGAGGACAAGGTGGTACGTTTTGCCGAGAAGCAGAGCCACCAGATCTTCCTTGAACCCGAAGGCCTGACAACCCACGAGGTCTACCCCAACGGCATTTCCACCTCCCTGCCATTCGATGTGCAGCTGGACATAGTCCACTCCATCCGTGGTCTGGAGAATGCCCACATAGTGCGGCCCGGTTATGCCATCGAATATGATTTCTTCGATCCTCGGGATCTCAAGAGCACCCTGGAGACCAAGTTCATCAGTGGCCTCTTCTTCGCCGGGCAGATCAACGGCACCACCGGCTACGAGGAAGCCGGTGCCCAGGGCCTTATCGCCGGCCTCAACGCCGCTCGCCTGGCCCGCGGTGAAGAGGGCTGGGCACCGCACCGCTCCGAGGCCTACATGGGCGTGCTTATCGACGACCTGAGCACCCTGGGCACCAAGGAGCCCTACCGCATGTTCACCAGCCGTGCCGAGTACCGGCTGTTGCTGCGGGAAGACAACGCCGATCTGCGCCTCACCGCCAAGGGCCGGGAGCTGGGCCTGGTGGACGACGAACGCTGGCAGGCCTTCAGCGACAAGGTCGAGCTGATCGAGAAAGAGGCGCAGCGCCTCAAGGGCCAGTTCGCCCACCCCGGTAGCTCCCAGGCCGAGGCCCTCAACGGCCTGCTGAAGACTCCCATGACCCGGGAAAACAGCCTGGAAGAATTATTACGCCGTCCCGAAATGACCTATGAGGCCCTGATGGCCATCGAAGGCTTCGGCCCTGCCCTGGAAAACGAGCAGGCCGCCGAGCAGGTGGAGACCCAGATCAAGTACGCCGGTTACATCGAGCGTCAGAAGGACGAGATCGACAAGATCCTGCGCAACGAACACAGCCTGCTGCCGGCCGATCTCGACTACAAGGACGTCAAGGGCCTGTCCAACGAGGTGATCCTGAAATTGAACGATGCCAAGCCACAGACGGTCGGCCAGGCATCCCGGATCTCCGGCGTCACCCCGGCGGCCATCTCCTTGCTGCTGGTTTACTTGAAGAAACAAGGTCTGCTGAGGCGCGAAAATGCTGCGTGAACGCCTGGACGAACTGCTGGCCCAGACCAGCCTGACGGTGACCGATCATCAGCGCGCGCAGCTGGTGAAGCTGGTGGAAGCCCTCAACAAGTGGAACAAGGCCTACAACCTGACATCGGTCCGTGACCCCTTGGAAATGGTGGCCAAGCACATAGTGGACAGCCTGGTGGTAAGTCCTTACTTACCTGAGGGTGCCATTATCGACGTGGGCACAGGCCCTGGCCTGCCTGGCCTGCCCCTGGCCATCGTCAACCCCGACAAGCAGTTCGTGTTGCTGGACTCCCTCGGCAAGCGCATCCGTTTCATCCGCCAGACCTGCCACGAGCTGGGCATCCAAAACGTGACGGCCGTGCAGAGCCGGGTGGAGGAGCACCAGCTCGAGGCGCCCTATGCGGCCGTCATCAGCCGCGCCTTCGCCTCCATCCAGGACATGCTGGACTGGTGTGGCCACCTCACAGACGCCTCCGGCGTTTTCCTGGCCATGAAGGGCCAATACCCTGAAGAAGAAATAAACGCCTTGCCGGCCAATGTCGAAGTTCGCGCCGTTCATCCCCTGGAGGTGCCGGGCCTGGATGGTCAGCGCCATCTGTTCGCGCTAGGATACGCGGATAAGCTAAACGGATAAGGGACAACAGTGGCCAGAGTCATAGCCGTAGCCAACCAGAAGGGTGGTGTTGGCAAAACCACCACCAGTGTCAACCTGGCCGCCTCCTTGGCGGCAACCAAGCGCAAGGTCCTGCTGATCGACCTGGATCCCCAGGGCAATGCCACCATGGGATCCGGGGTCGACAAGTACGAGGTGCCGAGCACCGTCTACGATCTGCTGGTGGACGAAAAGCCGCTGGAAGAGGTGGTGGTCAAGGATACTGTGGGCGGCTACCACCTGGTTGCGGCCAACGGCGACGTCACCGCCGCCGAAGTGAAGATGATCGAATTCTTCGCCCGGGAGATCCGGCTGCGCAACGCCCTGGCCCCGGTGCTGGACCAGTACGATTACATCTTCATCGACTGCCCGCCCTCCCTGAACCTGCTGACGGTCAACGCCATGTCCGCTGCCGATTCGGTGCTGGTGCCCATGCAGTGCGAATACTACGCCCTGGAGGGCCTGACCTCCCTGATGGATACCATCAGCAAGCTGGCCGCCGTGGTGAACCCCAAGCTGCATATCGAAGGGGTGCTTCGTACCATGTACGACGCCCGCAACCGCCTGGCCAATGATGTGTCCGATCAGCTGAAAAGCCATTTCGGCGACAAGCTCTACCGCACCGTCATTCCCCGTAACGTGCGCCTGGCCGAGGCCCCCAGCTTCGGGGCGCCGGTGATCTATTACGACAAGGCCTCCAACGGCGCCAAGGCCTACCTGGCCCTGGCCGGCGAGATCTTGCGCCGCCATGACGAAGACACCTCGGAATTACCTGTAGCCAGCGGACTGTAAGGGATGACCATGGTTAAGAAACCCCGCGGATTGGGCCGTGGCCTGGACGCCCTGCTGGCCACCAGCAATGCCAGCCGTGACCGTCAGGAAGAGCAGCTGGCGCCGGCTGAGCCCCAGGTTACCGGCAAGGAAAAGGAGCTGCGCCGCCTGCCGGTGGAGTGGTTGAGGCCAGGCAAGTACCAGCCCCGCCGCGACATGGCCCCCGACGCTCTCGAGGAGCTGGCCAGTTCCATCCGCGCCCAAGGGGTGATCCAGCCCATAGTGGTGCGTCAGTTGGCCCCCGAGCAGTTCGAGATCATCGCCGGTGAAAGGCGCTGGCGCGCCTCCCAGATGGCCGAGCTGGATCAGGTGCCCTGTGTGGTCCGCGACGTGCCGGATGACGCCGCCGTGGCCATAGCCCTTATCGAGAACATCCAGCGCGAAGATCTCAACGCCATGGAAGAGGCGGTCGCCCTCAAGCGGCTGATGAGCGAATTCGAGCTGACCCACCAGGAAGTGGCCGACGCCGTGGGCAAGTCCCGCACCGCCGTCACCAACCTGCTGCGCCTCAACTCCTTGAACGACGACGTCAAGCGCCTGCTGGAGCACGGCGACATCGAGATGGGCCATGCAAGGGCCCTGTTGGCCCTCACTAGCGACACCCAGAGCGACACGGCCCGTGTCGTAGCCGGCAAGGGCCTGTCGGTGCGCGAGACAGAGAAGCTGGTCAAGAAGGTGCTGGAGGGCAAGCCTGCCAAGGTGGACAAGCCCCAGGACCCGGATATCCGCCGTCTCGAGACCACTCTGTCAGAGCGTTTCGGTGCCAAGGTCGCCATCAACAACGGCCCCAAAGGCAAAGGCAAGGTCACCATCAGCTACGCTTCCCTGGATGAACTGGACGGCATCCTGGCCCAACTGGGTGTCGCCGAATTGTAGATTTTTGCACTATTGCCCCTTTGAGGCGGAATTTCGCCGTTAAGGGGTAAAAGAACAAATTAAAGCGCCATTAGCGGCGCTTTTTTTTGTTTCCAGGGGCTTTTGTAGTAAAGCAACATCAATTTAACAGAAGGGTTTAGCCCCCACCCCTGGGTGCCTGCTGCACTTTTCACCGATTTTACGGACTTTCCTGCGAATTCTCAGTATTAGCCTGGCCTAAGCTACGTTAAAACCTGATGGTCAGGCCCCATTAAACTGGGCCACCGGGGCTGTTCCCGATTTGCAATCAGATTGCAAAACGGTATACTTTCGCCAGTTTTTTGGCCCCTCGTGACAAAAAGGCAGTTTTCACGGGGTGAGTGGAGAATAAAGTGACGGACAGACTGGCCGCTGCCGGGCGTCGGCAGGCCTACCAGCTGGTGATACGCCAGGCCCTGGTTGTTTTCGTCGCTGTGATGGTGATTGCTGCCGGTTGGGGCTGGCATGCGGGTTACTCGGGATTCCTGGGTGGCTTGATAGTGGTGCTGCCCAACCTGCTTTTCGCCCGTATCGCCTTTCGTCAGGCGGGAGCGCGGGCGGCCCGGCAAGTGGTCAACGGCTTCTACAAAGGCGAAGCCGCCAAGCTCGGGCTGACAATTTTGCTGTTTGTCATTGTGCTCAAATGGGTCCCTATTCGCGTGGGGGCCCTTTTTGCCGCCTACGGGGTAGGGGTAGTGGCACAGTGGCTGGCGCCGGTTTTGAATCAACGAAAATAACGGGACCGACAATGTCTGGTAATACTGAAACCCTGACCTCGTCCGGCTATATCCACCACCACCTGACCAATGCGACAGTGGGTGAAGGCTTCTGGACCTGGAACATCGACACCCTGATCGTCTCTTCCCTGCTGGGCCTGCTGTTCCTGGGTATCTTCCGGATGGTGGCCAAGAAGGCCGACACCGGCGTACCCGGCAAGCTGCAGTGCTTCGTCGAGATGATGATCGAGTTCGTGGATACCTCCGTGAAGGAGACCTTCCACGGCCGCTCCAAGCTGATTGCCCCCCTGGCCCTGACCATCTTCGTGTGGATCTTCCTGATGAACTTCATGGACCTGATCCCCGTCGACTTCCTGCCGGTTTCCGTGCAGTGGGTAGGCGAGCACGTCTTCGGCGCCGATCCGCACCACGTCTACTCCAAAGTCGTACCCACCACCGACATGAACGCCACTTTCGCCATGTCCCTGGGTGTGTTCGTACTGATGCTCTACTACTCCATCGCCATCAAGGGCGTGGGTGGTTTCGTGAAGGAGCTGACCCTGCAGCCCTTCAACCACTGGAGCATGATCCCCTTCAACTTCGTGCTGGAAACCGTAACCCTCATCGCCAAGCCCATCTCTCTGGCGCTGCGTCTCTTCGGTAACCTCTACGCAGGCGAGCTGATCTTCATCCTCATCGCCCTGCTGCCTTGGTATGGCCAGTGGTTCCTGTCCGTACCCTGGGCCATCTTCCACATCCTGATCATCACCCTCCAGGCCTTCATATTCATGATGCTGACCATCGTGTACCTGAGCCTGGCCAGTGAAGACCATTGATAACGCTGTTTTGTTTTTAACCATTAACCATTGAAACTGGAGATACACATGGAAACTATCGTTGGCTTTACCGCTATCGCTGTTGCTCTTCTGATCGGTCTGGGTGCCCTGGGTACCGCTATCGGCTTCGGTCTGCTGGGTGGCAAGTTCCTGGAAAGCGCCGCTCGTCAGCCTGAACTGGCTCCCATGCTGCAGGTGAAGATGTTCATCGTCGCCGGTCTGCTCGACGCCGTAACCATGATCGGTGTTGGTCTGGCCCTGTTCTTCACCTTCGCTAACCCCTTCCTGGGCCAGGTGGCTGGTTAATATCAACGGAAACGCCTCCCATTAACCGGTTTAGAGGAGACCCGTTGTGAGTATCAACGCTACCCTTATCGGCCAGGCGATTGCCTTCATCATCTTCGTGCTGTTCTGCATGAAGTATGTTTGGCCGCCGCTGATAAAAGCCATCGAAGATCGTCAGAAGAAGATTGCTGACGGTCTGGCCAGCGCTGACCGCGCTGCCAAAGATCTGGAACTGGCCCAGGCCAAGGCTGCCGACACCATCAAGGCTGCCAAGACCGAAGCCGGTACCCTTATTGATCAAGCTAACAAGCGCAAGGCGCAGATCATCGAAGAGGCTCAAACCGAGGCTCTGGCCGAGAAAGCGAAAATTGTCGCTGCCGGCCATGCCGAAGTGGAAGCCGAGCGCGTGCGGGCCAAAGAAGACCTGCGCAAGCAAGTTGCTGCTCTTGCTATTGCCGGCGCCGAGAAGATCCTCGCGCGTTCCATTGACGAAGCTGCACACCGCGACATTCTCGACAAGATTGTCGCCGAACTGTGATAGGGGGAGCCATGTCTGAGCTGACTACCGTTGCTCGTCCCTACGCCAAAGCGGCTTTTGATTTTGCGGTCGAGAAGGCCGCCGTCGATCAGTGGGCAGCCATGCTGCACTTTGCCGGCGAAGTGGCCAAGCACGACAAGCTGCAGGCCCTGTTCGCCAGCAACCTGAGCACCGGCCACAAGGCCGATGCCCTGATCCAGATCTGCGGCGAGCAACTGGACGCAAACGGCCAGAACCTGGTGAAGGTGATGGCCGAAAACGAACGCCTGTCGGCCCTGCCGGCAGTCGCAGAGCTCTATGCCGAGCTGCGTCATGAATACGCCCAGGAAGTCCAGGCCGACGTCAAGTCCGCCGTGGCTCTGAGCGCTGACGAGCAGAGCAAGCTGAGTGCTGCGCTGGAGAAGCGTCTCGCACGCAAAGTTAAGCTTAATTGCAGCATCGACCCGTCCCTGATCTCCGGCACCCTGGTACAAGTGGGTGACCAGGTGATCGACAGCTCCGTCAAAGGCAAGCTGGGACGTATGGCACACCGGCTGCAATCCTGATTGGGGAATAGAGCATGCAACTGAATTCCACCGAAATCGCCGAGCTGATCAAATCCCGTATTGAGCAGTTCGACGTCGTCAGTGAAGCGCATGACGAGGGCACCATCGTATCCGTGTCCGACGGTATCATCCGCATTCACGGCCTCGCTGACGTCATGCAAGGCGAAATGATTGAACTGCCTGGCAACCGCTACGCCATCGCCCTGAACCTGGAGCGTGACTCCGTGGGCGCCGTGGTCATGGGCCCCTACGCCGATCTGGCCGAAGGCACCAAGGTCAAGTCCACCGGCCGCATCCTGCAGGTACCGGTAGGCCGTGGCCTGCTGGGCCGCGTAGTCAACACCCTGGGTGAGCCCATCGACGGCAAGGGTCCGTTGGAGCACGACGGCTTCTCTCCTGTAGAAGTCATCGCCCCCGGCGTTATCGACCGTCAAGGTGTAGACCAGCCCCTGCAGACCGGTTACAAGGCCATCGACGCCATGGTACCGGTAGGCCGCGGTCAGCGTGAGCTGATCATCGGTGACCGTCAGGTCGGTAAGACCGCCCTGGCCATCGACGCCATCATCAACCAGAAAACTTCTGGCGTGAAATGCGTCTACGTCGCCATCGGTCAGAAGGCCTCCACCATCGCCAACGTGGTGCGCAAGCTCGAAGAGCACGGCGCCCTGGCCAACACCATCGTCGTGGTTGCCTCCGCTTCCGAAGCCGCTGCCCTGCAGTACCTGGCGCCCTACTCCGGCTGTGCCATGGGTGAGTACTTCCGTGACCGCGGTGAAGACGCCCTGATCGTGTACGACGACCTGTCCAAGCAGGCCGTTGCCTACCGTCAGATCTCCCTGCTGCTGCGCCGCCCGCCGGGCCGCGAAGCCTACCCGGGTGACGTCTTCTACCTGCACTCCCGCCTGCTGGAGCGTGCCTCCCGCGTGAACGCCGACTACGTCGAGAAGTTCACCAAGGGCGAAGTGAAAGGTAAGACCGGCTCTCTGACCGCCCTGCCGATCATCGAAACCCAGGCCGGCGACGTGTCTGCCTTCGTTCCGACCAACGTGATCTCCATCACCGACGGCCAGATCTTCCTGACCACCAACCTCTTCAACTCCGGCATCCGTCCGGCAGCTGACCCGGGTATCTCCGTATCCCGCGTGGGTGGTGCCGCTCAGACCAAGATCATCAAGAAGCTGTCCGGTGGCATCCGTACCGCCCTGGCTCAGTACCGTGAACTGGCGGCTTTCGCCCAGTTCGCCTCTGACCTGGACGACGCCACCCGCCGTCAGCTGGACCACGGCCAGAAGGTAACCGAGCTGCTCAAGCAGAAGCAGTTCGCCCCCATGTCCGTCGCCGAAATGGGCGTGTCCCTGTTCGCCGCCGAGAAGGGTTACCTGAACGACGTCGAGGTCAAGAAGGTCGTCGCCTTTGAAGAAGCCCTGCTCTCCTACATGCGTAGCGAGCACGCCGAGCTGCTGGCCAAGATCAATGTGAAAGGCGATTACAACGACGAGATCGAGTCAGGCCTCAAGGCTGCCCTGGACAAGTTCAAGGCTACCCAGACCTGGTAATCCGCCGGGCGGGCGCAAGCCCGCCCCCCGTTAGCTAACGGAGTAAAGCATTATGGCCGGCGCTAAAGAAATTAAAGGCAAGATCGCCAGCGTCAAGAGCACACAGAAGATCACCAAGGCCATGGAAATGGTGGCGGCATCCAAGATGCGTCGTGCGCAAGAGCGCATGGCCCAGAGCCGTCCCTATGCCGTGGCCATCCGTTCGGTGATCGGCCATATCGCCCAAGGCAACCTCGAGTACAAGCATCCCTACGTGGATGAGCGCGAGGCCAAAAGGGTGGGCTATATCGTGGTCTCGACCGACCGGGGTCTTTGCGGCGGCCTGAATGCCAACCTGCTCAAGAAAGTCACGGTTGATGTCAAACAGTGGCGTGAGAAGGGCGTAGAAGTGGACTTTGCCGTGATCGGCACCAAGGCCACTGCCTTCTTCAAACGTCACGGTGGCAACATGCTCGCCCAGACCAGTGGTCTGGGGGACGAGCCAGCCCTGGCTGACTTGATAGGTTCAGTTCAGGTCATGTTGAAAGCATTTGATGAGGGTCGTATCGACCGCCTCTTCCTGGTGTTCAACGAATTCGTCAACACCATGAAGCAGGAGCCGACGATCGACCAACTGCTGCCTCTGCCCAAGTCCGAAGACGACAGTTACGCCCATCGCTGGGATTACCTCTATGAAGGCGAACCCCGCGACCTGCTGGACACCCTCTGCAAACGCTATGTGGAGTCCCAGGTGTATCAGGGCGTGGTAGAGAACCTCGCTTCCGAGCAGGCAGCACGGATGGTGGCCATGAAGGCGGCTACCGACAACGCAGGCAACCTTATCGACGAGTTGCAACTGGTGTTCAACAAGGCCCGTCAGGCCGCGATCACCCAGGAACTCAGCGAAATCGTCGCCGGTGCGTCAGCCGTTTAAGGCATGCATCCGAATTCATATTCAGAGGAAACATCATGAGTACAGGTAAGATCGTACAGGTCATCGGTGCTGTGGTGGACGTGGAGTTCCCGCAGAACGCTGTACCTCAGGTATACGAAGCCCTGAAACTTCAAGCCGAAGGCCACGACATGAACGGCCTGGTTTTCGAAGTCCAGCAGCAGCTGGGTGGCGGCGTGGTACGTACCATCGCCATGGGTCCTTCCGAGGGCCTGAAGCGCAACATGGCCATCGTCGCCACCAAGGAGCCCATCCAGGTACCTGTTGGCACCCAGACACTGGGCCGTATCATGGACGTACTGGGTAACCCCATCGACGAGAAGGGTCCCATCGGCGAAGAAGAGCGTTGGTCCATCCACCGCGGCGCCCCCAGCTACGAAGAGCAGTCCAACAGCTCCGAGCTGCTGGAAACCGGCATCAAGGTTATCGACCTGGTTTGCCCCTTCGCCAAGGGTGGTAAAGTCGGCCTCTTCGGTGGCGCCGGTGTAGGTAAGACCGTCAACATGATGGAGCTTATCCGTAACATCGCCATCGAGCACAGCGGCTTCTCCGTGTTCGCCGGTGTCGGTGAGCGTACCCGTGAAGGTAACGACTTCTACCACGAGATGTCCGAGTCCAACGTACTGGACAAGGTATCCCTGGTATACGGCCAGATGAACGAACCGCCGGGCAACCGTCTGCGCGTCGCCCTGACCGGCCTGACCATGGCCGAGAAGTTCCGTGACGAAGGCCGTGACGTACTGCTGTTCGTGGACAACATCTACCGTTACACCCTGGCCGGTACCGAGGTATCCGCACTGCTGGGCCGTATGCCCTCCGCAGTAGGTTACCAGCCGACCCTGGCCGAGGAGATGGGTGTCCTGCAGGAGCGCATCACCTCCACCAAGACAGGTTCCATCACCTCAGTACAGGCCGTTTACGTGCCTGCGGATGACTTGACCGACCCCAGCCCTGCCACCACCTTCGCCCACCTGGATGCGACAGTGGTACTGAGCCGTCAGATCGCCTCCCTGGGTATCTACCCGGCCGTTGATCCGCTGGATTCCACCAGCCGTCAGCTGGACCCCCTGGTTGTGGGTGAAGAGCACTACGGCGTGGCCCGTGGCGTACAGACAGTGCTGCAGCGCTACAAAGAGCTGAAGGACATCATCGCCATCCTGGGTATGGACGAACTGTCCGAAGACGACAAGCTGACCGTGGCCCGCGCCCGTAAGATCGAGCGCTTCCTGTCTCAGCCCTTCTTCGTGGCCGAGGTCTTCACCGGCTCTCCGGGTAAATACGTATCCCTGAAAGACACCATCCGTGGCTTCAAGGGTATCCTGGAAGGTGAGTTCGACCACATGCCCGAGCAGGCGTTCTACATGGTTGGTAGCATCGACGAAGCTATCGAAAAAGCCCAGAAGCTCTAATAGGAGGAGCTCATGGCAGCTATGACGATACAACTGGATGTGGTGAGCGCCGAGAAGAAGATCTTCTCCGGCCTCGTTGAGAGTATCCAAGTCTCCGGCGAATGGGGCGATTTGGGGATCATGTACGGCCACGCGCCGCTGCTGACCCACCTCAAGCCCGGTGTACTGCGTATGGTCAAGCAGTTTGGCGATGAAGAGCTGCTCTATCTGTCAGGCGGCGTCCTTGAGGTTCAACCCAATGGCGTTTCCGTGCTGGCCGATACAGTGCTCCGCGGCAAGGACATCGATGCCGACGCGGCCGAAGAGGCCCGTCAGCATGCCCTGTCCCAGCTGACTGCCCATACCCATGACTTCGACTATGCCGAAGCCATGGCCGAGCTGGCCCAGGCGACAGCCAAGCTGCGCCTGCTGGAACTCTTGAAGAAGAACGTGGTTCGATAACCACATCCCCAATGAAAAAGGCGGCCAACTTGGCCGCCTTTTTGTTTTTCGCTATGCTGCCCGCCTGTTTAAGAGAGGTCATGCTCCATGGATCTGCACATCGTCATCCTCGCCGCGGGTAAAGGCACCCGCATGCGCTCCGCCCTGCCCAAGGTGCTGCACCCCGTGGCCCACAAGCCCATGGTCAAGCACGTCATCGATTGCGCCCATGAGCTGGGCGCCAAGGGCATCCACCTGGTCTACGGCCACGGCGGCGAGCTGATGCGCGAGCGCCTGGCCGGCGAAGCCGTCGACTGGGCCCTGCAGGCCGAGCAGCTGGGCACAGGCCATGCCGTGGCCCAGGCCATGCCATCGGTGCCGAACGACGCCCTGGTGCTGGTGCTCTACGGCGATGTACCCCTTATCCGTGCCGAGACCCTCAAGGCCCTGCTGGCCAAGCGTGAGCAAGGCGGCCTCTGCTTACTGACCGTGACCCTGCCCGACCCCTGCGGTTATGGCCGCATCCTCCGTGAGGGCGGCCTGGTGGTGGGCATCCGCGAGCAGAAGGACGCCAATGCCGAAGAGCTGGCCGTCAACGAGGTCAACACCGGCATACTGGCCGCCGAAGCGAGCGACCTCAAGCGCTGGCTGGGTAGCCTCTCCAACAACAACGCCCAGGGCGAGTACTACCTGACCGACATCATCGCCATGGCCCATGGTGAGGGTAAAGCCATCGCCACAGCCCACCCGGTTGACGCCATGGAAGTGGAAGGGGCCAACAACCGCGTCCAGCTGGCCGCCCTGGAACGGGCCTACCAGCAGCGCCAGGTCGAGCAACTGATGCTGGCCGGCGCCACCTTGCGTGATCCTGCCCGGGTCGACGTGCGCGGCGAGGTCAGCGTTGGGGAAGACGTCATGGTGGACGTCAATGTCATCTTCGAGGGCAAGGTCAGCATCGGCAACCAAGTCACCATCGAGTCCGGCTGTGCGCTCAAGGACTGCGCCATCGGCGACGGCACCCATATCAAGGCCCAGACCCTGATCGACGGCGCCAGCGTCGGCGCCAACTGCACCCTGGGCCCCTTCGCGAGGCTGCGCCCCGGCGCCGTCATGAAGGACGACAGCCATGTGGGCAACTTCGTGGAGATGAAAAAAGCGGTGCTGGGCCAGGGCTCCAAGGCCAACCACCTCAGCTACCTCGGCGACGCCGAGATAGGCGCCGGCGTCAACATCGGCGCCGGCACCATCACCTGCAACTATGACGGCGCCAACAAGTTCCTGACCCGTATCGAGGACGGCGCCTTCATCGGCTCCAACAGCTCCCTGGTGGCCCCCGTCACCATAGGCAGGAACGCCACCGTCGGCGCCGGCTCCACCATCGCCAAGGACGTGGCTGAGGCCGAGCTGGCCGTGGCCAGGGGCAAGCAGCGCAACATCGAAGGCTGGCAGCGGCCGGTGAAGAAGAAATAAAGAAAAGCGGCTTTTGAGCCGCTTTTTTATTGGTCATTATGTAGCGTTTTGCTAGCATACGTTTCACTTCGAAACTTAATAGCTTTCAGATGGCCAAGCGAAACACCCTGCAGCGCCGGCACACCATACTGCATCTCCTTGAACAGCAAGGGGAAGTCTCGGTCGATCAGCTTTCCACCCACTTCGCCACCTCGGAAGTCACCATCCGCAAGGACCTGGCGGAACTGGAAAGGAACGGCTTGTTGCTGCGCCGCTACGGTGGTGCCGTGCCCTTGCCTTCGGACCTGGTGGCCCAGCAGGCCGTCACCGAAGTTTCGAAACGAAAGCAGGCCATAGCCCAGCTCGCCGCCGAGCGCATCCGTGACCATAACCGCATCATCATGGATTTCGGCACCACCACGGCGGCCATGATCCCCTTTCTGAACGACAGGCGCGGCCTGGTGGTGATGACCAACAGCCTCAACATGGCACAGGCCCTGCGCGAGCTGGAAAACGAGCCCACCCTTTTGATGACCGGTGGCACCTGGGACCCCCACACCGAAGCCTTCCAGGGCCAGGTGGCCGAGCTGGTGCTGCGGGCCTACGACTTCGACCAACTCTTCATCGGCTGCGACGGCATCGATCCGGCCCGCGGCACCACCACCTTCAACGAGCTGCTGGGCCTGTCCCGGGTCATGGCCGAGGTGGCCCGCGAAGTGGTGGTGGTGGGCGAGGCGGACAAGCTGGGCCGCAAGATCCCCAACCTGGAGCTGCCCTGGGGGGCGGTTTCCACCCTCATTACCGATGACCGCCTGGACCAGGCGGCCAAACAACAAATCGAAGCGCAGGGCGTCTTAGTGCTCTGCGCCACCGTCAAGGAGTAACGACATGTGTGGCATCGTTGGTGCCGTCGCCCAGCGCGACGTGGCAAACATACTGGTGGAAGGCCTCAAGCGCCTGGAGTACCGCGGCTATGACTCGGCCGGCGTGGCCGTGCTGGACAGCGAAGGCAACCTGGGACGGGTGCGCCGCCTCGGCAAGGTGCAGGCTTTGGCCGATGCCCTGGTGGAGGCCCCCCTCACGGGCGGCACCGGCATAGCCCACACCCGCTGGGCCACCCACGGCGTGCCCTCCGAGGCCAACGCCCACCCCCATGTTTCACATGAAACCCTGGCGGTGGTGCACAACGGCATTATCGAGAACCACGAAGTGCTGCGCGAGCGCCTCAAGGCCCTGGGTTATGTGTTCACTTCCCAGACCGACACCGAGGTCATAGCCCACCTGGTGCACCACGAGCTGAAGACAGCGCCCAGCCTGCTGGCCGCCGTACAGGCCGCCGTCAAGCAGCTGCACGGCGCCTACGGCATGGTGGTGATGGACAAGGCGGACCCCGAGCGCCTGGTGGCGGCCCGTTCCGGCAGCCCCCTGGTGATCGGCTTCGGCATAGGTGAGAACTTCCTGGCTTCCGACCAGCTGGCCCTGCTGCCGGTCACCCGCAAGTTCTCCTTCCTGGAGGAAGGGGACGTGGCCGAGATCACCCGCCATGAGGTGAACATCTTCGATACGGAGGGCCGGCCCGTGGTCCGCGAAGCGGCCGAGACCGATCTCAAGCACGACAGCGGCGACAAGGGCCCCTACCGCCACTACATGCTCAAGGAGATCCACGAGCAGCCCATCGCCATCCGCAACACCCTGGAAGGCCGCCTGGTGGGCGACAGCCTCAACCTGGAAGAGCTAGGGGATCTCTCCGGCATCCAGCACGTGCAGATCGTCGCCTGTGGCACCAGCTACCACGCCGGCATGACGGCCCGTTACTGGATTGAAGACATCGCCGGCGTCAGCTGCAACGTCGAGATCGCCTCCGAGTTCCGCTATAGGAAATCCGTGACCAGGCCCAACAGCCTGCTGGTGACCATCTCCCAGAGCGGCGAGACGGCCGACACCCTGGCCGCCCTGCGCCTGGCCAAGGAGATCGGCTACAGCAAGAGCCTGGCCATCTGCAACGTGCCCGGCTCCTCCCTGGTGCGCGAGTCCGACCTGGCCCTGATGACCCGCGCCGGCGCCGAGATCGGCGTCGCCTCCACCAAGGCCTTCACCACCCAGCTCACCGCCTTGCTGCTGCTCACCGCCGCCCTGGGCCAGGGCCGTGACCAGCAGGCGGAGATCGCCCGCGCACTGCACAAGCTGCCTGCCCTTATCGAGAGCGCCCTGACCTTGGACGGCCAGATCGAGGCCCTGGCCGAGCGTTTCGCCGAGAAGCACCATGCCCTCTTCCTTGGCCGCGGCGACCAGTACCCCATCGCCATGGAAGGGGCCCTGAAGCTCAAGGAGATCAGCTACATCCACGCCGAGGCCTATGCCGCCGGCGAGCTCAAGCACGGCCCCCTGGCCTTGATCGATGCCGACATGCCCATCATCGTCGTCGCCCCCAACAACGACCTCGTCGAGAAGCTCAAATCCAATATCGAGGAAGTGCGGGCCCGGGGCGGCGAGTTCTACGTCTTCGCCGACAAGGACGCCGCCATCAGCCCCGCCGCCAACATGCAGGTGCTGGCGGTGCCCCACTGCGACCACGTATTGGCTCCCATCCTCTACACCCTGCCGCTGCAGCTGCTGAGCTACCACGTCGCCATCATCAAGGGCACCGACGTGGATCAGCCTCGTAACCTGGCGAAATCTGTCACTGTGGAATAACAAACCCGATCAGAAAGAGCCCGCCATTTGGCGGGCTCTTTAGTATTAAAGGATTAACGTAAATTGAGGTCAAGGTCTAAATCACCCTTCAGCACAATAGGGGATGCTTGCGATATTGCTTTGCAAATCACTATTTAATTCAGTGACGTTCAAGTTTTCAAAAAAGAGAGAGAAATCGTCCCCTTTCTTTAGCTTCGCATAAACGTTAAGGGTTGAATTTTTCCAAGAAAAATTTTTATCACGACACGCAGAGATAACTTCCAGGTCCATGCTGCCGGCGCCACCCTTGTGGTTAAGGCGATAATCTTTTACGGCCTGCTGCGCCTTGTGCATGGTCAACGCATCCTCTGGGGACAACTGCAGGATGATGAGGTGTTGGTGTTCAGAAGTCTCTTCTTTCAACTCTTCCGGGACAACATAGTTCTTATTCACTTTGACGAAAAAGCGGTGCTTGAAACTGACTTTTGGGTCGTCAGTCATAAAATTGAAGTCTAAGACGACATCGCCTCCCCGAACATCTATCCCGTCGGGTGCCCGTACCGCCACAACCAGTTGTTGCGGATCAATATCCAGCGGGTTCGTTCTTACCATCATGAGCATGGTGCTGATTGGCATACTGCTGCGGCGTTGTTGATCAAATCAGAGCCTGGAAAGCCTGCTCCTAAAGGGCTTGCTGCCCTTAACTGACCTGGCGAACAGGCATGCCGAGGCCCAGCATTTTGTTCATCACCTTCACCCCAGCCAAAGCCTCTGCCACTTGGCCGTTGTAGTCGCGCAGACTCAGCTTCGGGCTGATGAGCTGCTTGTATCGCGACATAGCCGTTTCCGCTTTTGAGCGTTGGTGATAGCCGCTTTCCCTTTTCCACTCGGCCAGTTGCCCGGCTTTCAGCGCCGCCACTGCCTCGTTCCTTGGGTGACCTTGCTCCCAGTACCCCGCTGTCTTGCGAGGCGGGATGCTGGCTTTGGCGCCTTTTCTTTGCAGTAGCCGGTGGCAGGCGCTGCTGTCGTAAGCCCCGTCGGCGCTGACTTGGTCGATACGGCGGCGCAGAGGATTGAGCAGGCCGGGCAGTACCTCGCTATCACCGACGTTTTCCAGGCTGACTTCGGCGGCGATAGCCTCATGGGTCTGCGCATCGACGGCCAGGTGTAGCTTGCGCCAGACACGGCGCTTCTCCTTGCCGTACTTGCGTTGCTTCCACTCGCCTTCGCCATAGACCTTGAGCCCGGTGGCGTCGATAACCAGGTGGGCAACTGGGCCCTTGCTGGGCAGGCGGTAGCGGATGTTGACCGTCTTGGCGCGCTTGCTGATGCAGCTGTAACTGGGCGAGGTCAACGGCAGTTCCATCAACTGGAATAGCGAGTTGATAAAGCCTTCCAAGGCACGCAGCGGCAGGTCGAACAGGCCCTTGAGCATCAGCGCTGTCTCGATGGCGGTGTCGCTGTATTCGAAACCACGACCCCGACCGCCGTGATGCTGTTGGCAATGCCAATGGCGGGTAGCCGCTTCATCCATCCAGAAGGTTAATGAGCCTCGGTTAACCAAGGCGCGGTTGTAGTCTGCCCAATTGGTGATAGTGCGTTTAGCCTGACCCATCTGCTGTTCCCCATCGATACGTCGGGGATCGGATCACAGTCAGGCGGATTGGTTCACCGGATTTGGGAAACAACGCCTACTGCTGCTGCACGAGGTGAGGAGCATTGCCATGCCAATCAATAAGGCTTTTCTTAGTTTGTCCATAAACAAAATCACCTGTTAGGTATTGGGAACTAGGGTGAAGCTATGCGTATAGAGACAGGGAGTTATCTATTTTGTTCATTCGTTGTGCTGCCGAGCCCACCCAGGGCCCTTTCCCTGGCGGCGGCCAACACCTCTGGGTAGAGCTCGCCAAAGAGCTGCCAAAGCCGGTCATAGCCTTGTTCCAGGCGTTGTTGATCAAATCAGAGCCTGGAAAGCCTGCTCCTAAAGGGCTTGCTGCCCTTAACTGACCTGGCGAACAGGCATGCCGAGGCCCAGCATTTTGTTCATCACCTTCACCCCAGCCAAAGCCTCTGCCACTTGGCCGTTGTAGTCGCGCAGACTCAGCTTCGGGCTGATGAGCTGCTTGTATCGCGACATAGCCGTTTCCGCTTTTGAGCGTTGGTGATAGCCGCTTTCCCTTTTCCACTCGGCCAGTTGCCCGGCTTTCAGCGCCGCCACTGCCTCGTTCCTTGGGTGACCTTGCTCCCAGTACCCCGCTGTCTTGCGAGGCGGGATGCTGGCTTTGGCGCCTTTTCTTTGCAGTAGCCGGTGGCAGGCTCTGCTGTCGTAAGCCCCGTCGGCGCTGACTTGGTCGATACGGCGGCGCAGAGGATTGAGCAGGCCGGGCAGTACCTCGCTATCACCGACGTTTTCCAGGCTGACTTCGGCGGCGATAGCCTCATGGGTCTGCGCATCGACGGCCAGGTGTAGCTTGCGCCAGACACGGCGCTTCTCCTTGCCGTACTTGCGTTGCTTCCACTCCCCTTCGCCTTAGACCTTGAGCCCGGTGGCGTCGATAACCAGGTGGGCAACTGGGCCCTTGCTGGGCAGGCGGTAGCGGATGTTGACCGTCTTGGCGCGCTTGCTGATGCAGCTGTAACTGGGCGAGGTCAACGGCAGTTCCATCAACTGGAATAGCGAGTTGATAAAGCCTTCCAAGGCACGCAGCGGCAGGTCGAACAGGCCCTTGAGCATCAGCGCTGTCTCGATGGCGGTGTCGCTGTATTCGAAACCACGACCCCGACCGCCGTGATGCTGTTGGCAATGCCAATGGCGGGTAGCCGCTTCATCCATCCAGAAGGTTAATGAGCCTCGGTTAACCAAGGCGCGGTTGTAGTCTGCCCAATTGGTGATAGTGCGTTTAGCCTGACCCATCTGCTGTTCCCCATCGATACGTCGGGGATCGGATCACAGTCAGGCGGATTGGTTCACCGGATTTGGGAAACAACGCCCTTGTTCCAGGTAAGGGAAGCAAGTTACCAGCTCGGCCATCCTGGGGCTGCGCCCCGACATGCGCTCCAGAGCCAGCTCGACGGTGGCAAAGTCCCGGTAGGATTCGAGCCAGCGGTTTCGCCACATGCTGGCCGAGACCTGCAGGTAGCGGGGCGGTAAGTCGCCACTGTGCTCACCTTGGATCAGCAGCTCCGCATTTTGGCAGAAGGCGCGCAGGGACTCTGGGTGGAAATCGGCCCAGCGCCTTGCCAGGCAGTGGTCCCAGAACATGTCCAGGGCTATGGGCGAGAAGCGCCTGGCCCGGCCCGGGAACAGCTCCTTGGCGGCCCGGGTGAGCCGATGGCTGTCGCTGTAGGAGTCCACGAAGCGGTGCAGCATCACCCCGGCCGCCAGTTTCGGCGCCAGCTGCGCCTGGGGCTCCCCCTTCACGAAGTCGCCCAGCAGGTTGCCCAGCAGGCTGCTGTCGCAATGGTCGGCAATATGCAGGTGGGCCAGGAAGTTCATGGTGGCTCGGACAACGCTATTTTTTGCTGGTTCCCCATCACGAGGGGGGAGCAGCCCAGGGCAAGAGTCGTCGGTACCGGCCCGCTTGTCCATGCTAAGCGTACAAGGGAGTGGGGCCTGGCTGGACTGAGCATCGTAGAAGGATCCTGACATCATGTTGCTGTGTGGACGTCTGTATGGCTATTTGGCGTGGGATGATCCCCTTATCGGTATCGTGAGGTACGACGAGTTGCGAAACAATAGGTTATTTTGTGATCCAATGTTGACACCTGACTCTCTTGGTTGTTAGCGTTTTGTTGCCGTCTTATGGAGTGTCGGTATCTTTAAACTCATCAAAAAAGGGAATGTTATGAAACTGCAAGAAAAACTGGCTCAGCGCCTGAACGTCTCTTCTGAGAAGCAAAATGAAATCGTTGAATTGAGGGAAGAGCATCTGGAAATGATCAGCGGCGCCATGATCCACGGTTCTGCCCATGGCTCTGGCCATGCATCTGGCCACCTGTCAACTGGTGCCGAAAAGTCACAACTCTAAGACATTTGTAGAGTGTCTTTATTTTTAAAGGTATGGCGCTTGTCCATACCTTTTTATGGCTGCCCCCATGTCAGAAAACATGGGGTGAGCGTGATACCTAAGGAATGGGGTGTTGCTTGCCATGATCTATTCATCTATCGGCAGGACACGTCAGGGTCTGTTCGCGACATGACAGTAAGAATTAATAAATTCAAAGAATAGGAGTTTTTTATGCCGGCGCCACGGAAGGGAATAGATATCGTTCTGAAAATATCAGAGAGATGTAACCTAGCCTGTCGATACTGCTATTTCTTCTTTCAGGAAATGGATACCTACAAGGAGAACACTGCAGTTATTAAAACTTCGACTGTGGAGCAGCTGGTTGTTTTTGTAAAGAATGCCATCGATGATGTTGGACTTGAATCGGTAAATATAGGGTTGCATGGAGGCGAGCCATTACTGATGAAAAAAAGCCATTTTGAGAAAATATGCAAGATTCTATCTGATGGACTCTCTCCTTATTGCTCTTTAAAATTAATGTGCCAGACAAACGGCACTTTAATAGATGATGAGTGGGTAAATATATTTGAAAAATATCAGGTTCATGTTGGTGTCAGTGTCGATGGACCTAAAGATATACATGATAAGAATAGAATCGATCACAATGGCAAGGGCAGTTATGAGGAGACGGTGAGAGGGATACGTATCCTCTCGGATGCAGCCAAGCAGGGAAGGATCCCATCTACGGGGGCTCTTTGTGTCGCTAACGTCGATTACAACGGTGCCGAGCTGGTTAAACATATGCACCAGGAGCTTGGCCTTCATAATTTTGACCTTCTTTTTCCAAGAGAAGGTCATGACAGCAATATTTTGTCCCAGCAGGATAAGTGGATAGATTATTTCAAGGGCGTAATAGATTACTGGTCCACCCAACAGAAGGGTGGAAAGCTCTACATAAACACTCTTAATCGAATATTTGGGATGCTGATGTCGGAACAATATGCAGGGCGTGTCGATGAGCATAAGGCCATGCAGCACAATATAATCAATGTCAGCAGCGAAGGACAGTTGGGAGTCGATGACAATATTCTGTCACTGGATGGTACCCTGCTGAACAAGGAAGTTAATATCTTTAATACCTCCCTTAACCAATTCCTCCACTCGGAACTTTGGCAATCATTAATAAAGGCCGTTGACGAAAAGCCGGATGCTTGTGAAGGGTGTGAGTGGTACCGATCCTGCCGGGGAGGAGCCTTGTTCAATCGCTATAAGAAGGCTGAGGGGTTCAAGGATAAGACGGTCTTCTGTAAGACAATGGACTTTATTCATACCTCTATTGCTCAATACTTGTCCGATAAAGGACTTACATTGGAAGAAATGAGTGACGTCCTTTCCAAGGAGCCCACTTACTCTGCCCGAGATGGCCTAAATACAAACATTGTCCAAGTTGTAGATAAGGGCAATGAAATTCTGCGTGTCCATGTATAGTAAGGAAACATAGCCGTGGCTGAAATACCCCAGTTTTCGTTACCTGTGTCCGATGAAGACAACATTGAGCTCGTAGGGTTGCTTTCTGCACACCAATTGCAGAAGGCGGGAGCCAAGATCCAAAAGTTACTGCGGCAGTTCCAAGGTGGTGAGGATGTAGTTATCGCCGATGCCTTATTGCAGTTGGAGCGGGTCGACCCTGGCAAACCTTTCTGGCGGCCGGAAGTGGGGTGCCTGTTGAAGGCATTTGGGCTGGATTCAGTTGATTGGGAAACCGTACTTGAACTCAGGACCCAGTTTTTACTGACTGCCTATTTGACCGGCCTTATCGACGACTTATCCATGGACTTTGAATGCAGGAGCGGCCTACTCCTGCAAGGCAAGATTTTACCTCCCGGGCACTATCGGGCCCTCGCTTGTCAGAATAGCCTAGAGGTGTTGGATACGGATGGCTCTACGGTTATGGCTGTAAAGCGCCAGTATGTAGGGGGGCGTTTGATCGGTACCACCAGCCAAGATGAAGTCGTGATAGAACCATCGCGAGTGGGTTACGGGACTTTGGGGAGCTTGAATCAGGACTTTTGGTCATATTGGGTGGACGCGGTTAATTGTCCTTGCGAAGGCGAAGGCGAAGGCATGGTTGCCCAGGTCCAAGAGGCCTTGGCGTTGGCTGACCGCTATGTACCTCAATATGGACACTGGATAAGGAATGTCCTGCACGAGGTTGTTCCAATCCAAAGGCCGGCTGCAGATACTTTGGCAAGTGCCTCTATTCGTTATCGTTTCGGTGCCATAGAGATTGCCTGCCCCGCTTCTCCCTTTGAAACGCTTGAAATGTTGATTCATGAGTGCTCCCATCAATACTTCAACTTGGCATTTTGTCTGGAATCTCTGGTAACCGAGGATGCTCCTACCGTTTATTCGCCATTGAAGGACAAGGAAAGACCGCTCTTCCTGCTTCTGACTGGCTACCATGCTTTTGGCAATGTCATGTTGGCCTATTCTTCATTGAGGGCGGCTGGCCTAGAGAAGGCGCTTGGAGACAGGGACAAAAAGGCAATTTATTACATGCGTGAACTATCAGTTGGTCTGGAGCAGAACCGGCAGTACTTAACGGAGTTGGGAATGAGCCTGTATCAGCCTTTGCGAGAGGCATTGCTGAAGATTCCGGAATCTGAATTGATGGACATGGCATAGGTCTCCAGTATGGAACATTCGGAACTCTTTCTCGAGGAAGCTAGGAAGCATTATCGGTATCGGTTGCTTGGAGAACCTAATGCTGCTCGTCCCATCAATGGCTGGGTTGTAATTTTTTTACCCTTACTATTATTAATAGCCTTGGGCTTTGGTGTGGCTAACGTCCCAGTAACCCATCAGATATCCGCAGTTGCAACTGAAAAGCTGCCTGGTAGACCAACCTACAGAGTAACCCTTAAGCATTCCCTTCCCCCCTCTTCTCATAATTTAAGAGTCAAGTCGGGGCCGAACGTTTTATCTTGGGAAAACTGCAAAGGTGAGAACGGGGGAAAGTGCAAGATTTTGACCTTGGATTCCCCACTGTCGACGGTACCACAGGAGCTTCTCCTGATATCAAGAGTGAGATTCTTTGATGAAGTTTTTTGAAAAGGTTCTTTCTTGGCGCCGTTTGCCCATGATTTACCAGACAGAGGCCTCCACTTGTGGTCTCGCTTGTCTAGCCATGGTTATGCAACATCATGGTAAGCCTGTCACCATAACGGCAATACAGGAGAGCTATCCTGTCTCGCTTAAGGGGATCACCCTTAAGCAGGTCGTCAGTATTGCTAATCAGTACCAGCTCGTGAGTAGACCAGTAAAGTGTGACGTAGAAGGCCTGGAGAGAATAAGGCTACCCGCGATACTGCATTGGGACTTCAATCACTTTGTCGTACTCAAGAAGATAAAAAACGGACGTTACTATATTCATGATCCTGCCCTTGGTGTTAGGTGTTTGAAGCAAGATGAGTTCGCAAGGCACTTTACCGGTGTTGTTGTTGAGATACAGCCAGGTAGTGATTTTTCACTTAGGCCACAGGGAGGGCGCCTTGGGCTGAAATGGCTTTTCAGTAACACTAAGGGAACACGAAAGATCCTGGTTCAGACTATATGGTTAACGCTGCTATTGGAGCTGGTCTCCTTGGCTAGTCCTCTATTCGTAAAATATTCTGTAGACTACGGTATTGATCTTAACGATCTTAGTCTTGTCAAGTGGCTGGCCCTCAGTTTCATATTAGTAGCTCTAGTGCAAAGCCTCTTGAGCTTGATGAGAGACTATGTAGGTATCTACATGGGAACTCAGTTTAATCAATTCTTTGTGCGCAGTATTTTTTCACACCTACTTTCTCTTCCCTTGTCCTACTTCGAAAAACGTAATACCGGCGATCTCATTGAAAAATATCATTCGACAGAGCAATTACGGACACTGTTAACGTCTAACTTGGTCAGTGTTGTTCTGGACGGTGCCATTGCCTTGGGTGTCGGTACAGCAATATTCTACATATCACCTGTTCTTGGGTTGATTACTATTGGTTCATTCCTCTTCTACCTGGGATTTCGCTGGTACTGCTCAAATCTAACTGAGCTGAAGTTGAGAGACAAGATAAAGGCAAAAGAAAGAGAGACGGGCATTGTCATTGAGACGTTACGGAGTATGTCGCCAATAAAGATATTTGCGAAGGAAGAAGATCGTTTAAATGTATGGCAGAACAAGTATAGCGCTTTGATGCAGTCGGAGGTCAAGTTGGCTTCCTTTATTCAAACTCAGAATAGTGTTCGTATTGTTGTGCTAGGTATAGATACCGCTCTATGTGTCTATTTTGGTAGCGAGCTTGTTCTGAACGGAACTATGGGAATAGGTACGCTATTTGCTTTTTTCATGTACAAGAGCCAATTTTCCATTAAGGGAAATGCGTTGATCACCAGCCTTCTTGATATCAAGTACGTTGGTGTTTATCTGGACAGGTTGGCAGACATAGTGCTTGCCAACCCGGAACCAGAGGTCTCCTCAGGCAGGCTGGTGAGTGATGGTGTTGAAGGGCGGCTGACTCTTTCGAGCGTCAATTTTGCCTATGCGGTGGCGGATCTGCCGATTCTGGCTGATGTCGACCTTACTATCCATCCGGGCGAGTTTGTCGCACTCATCGGCCCGTCTGGTTCCGGTAAGACAACTCTTCTTAAGGTGATGCTGGGCCTCTACAAGCCGGCCTCGGGGAGGATCGAGTTGGATGGAGTACCCATTGATGAATTGGAGAGTGGATGGTATCGCCGCCAATTTGGTGTTGTTATGCAGGATGACAGGCTATTAAGTGCTTCGGTTGTTGACAACATCGCCTTTGAAGATCCCTGGGCCGATTTTGAGCAAGTGCAGCAGGCGGCAAAGCAAGCAAACATCCATGAAGAAATCATGAGAATGCCGATGAAGTACAACACACCCGTAGGCGATCTGGGCTCGACCTTATCTGGGGGACAGAAGCAACGCATCCTGCTGGCAAGGGCCTTATATCATAATCCCAGAATCCTGCTTGCGGACGAAGGAACCGCTAATCTGGACAGCGAGAATGAGAAAACGGTTCTTGACGAATTAAGTCGTTTACCCCTGACGCGTCTATGTATAGCTCATAGGCCGGAAACTCTGTTGAGAGCTGATCGTGTTCTGCTGCTGAGGGATGGAAGGATCAGTGAGGTGAGCAAGATGGAAGCACTGGCCATGCATGACAACAGTATTGGAGAACCCCAACTCAAGTTGGATGTGGAGGCTGTTTGAAAGCCATGACAATAAAACCGGAAAATAAGTGTACCTATTCTTGCCTCTTTTAGGAATTAATAGGTCAAGATCAACCTTCGGGAAATAAATTAATGGATATACCCAAGGTTTCCAAGAGTAAGAAGAAGGCTGGTAGCAAGGTACTGGTCGCAGTTGCAGTAGTTGCCGTTGCTCTTTTTACCGCTTGGCAGTTTTCCAGGCCAATGGCGAGCCATGTCGTTGCTGCCGATGCAGTCGTTACAGCTAAGGTTGAAAGAGGTGACGTTCCTCTGGAGATAAAGGGGTACGGTGAACTTATTCCAGCCAAACAGCGCCTTTTGACAGCTCCTGCAGCAGCCGTAGTAGAAGAAATCTTGCTGAAGCCAGGGCAAAGGGTTGAGCCGGGTGACATCATTCTTAAGCTTGCCAACCCTGATTTAGAGCAGGAAGTGACAAATGCAGAACTGGCGCAGAGCCAGTCCAGAGCTAAAGCTAAGCAGTTGGAGGCGAGTCAGGCTAACGAACTGTTACAGCAAATGAGCCGACTTGAGTCACTGAAAGGGGATTTGGAAATCAGCCGCTTGGAATTTGAAGCAAATGAAGAACTGGCCAAGAAGAAGATCGTCTCCCGCCTTGAGTTAGCCAAAAGCAAGATGCAAGTAAAGAAATTAGAGCAGCAAATTAGTTTCGAGAAGGCAAGGCTTGAAAAATTACGTGATCTTCAGGGACAGGCACGTTTGGTACAGCAGGACCTATTAAAGCAAGGAAATACCAAAGTAACGCTGCTTAAACGGCGCTTTGATTCAATGAATGTCAAGGCCGGTATATCAGGTGTGATCCAACATCTTAATGTGGAACTGGGTCAGAGTGTAGCCGTAGGCACTGAGTTAGCATTGGTTGGCTCAGACCGTGAATTATTGGCGAGCTTGAAAGTGCCACAACGACGCGCTGATCAAATCAGTCTTGGTGATGCCGCCGTTATCGATACCCGGCGTGGTGTAGTCCAAGGAAAGGTCTCGAGAATAGTCCCTGTGGTGGATCAGGGAAGTATTACTGTTGAGGTTACCTTATCTGGAAAACTTCCTCGTAATGCCAGACCATCTCTTGTCGTTGAGGGTACCATCAGCAGTGGTGTTTTAAAAAATGTCCTTTATGTAAAGAGGCCTTATCAAGCCCAAGATTCTGGGCTGGATGGCCTTTATCGATTAGATAAAGAAGATGATAGTGCTGAGCTGGTCAGTGTTCGTTATGGGGTTGAGACGGATCGCTTCATAGAAGTTAACAAGGGCCTGGATGAAGGAGACGTTGTTATCATTTCTGATACCCAACGCTGGAAAGACAGTGATGTTCAGAGACTCTACATCCGTTGAAACGATCTTTGTATAAAAAATGAGGTAAGGAAACATGATCCAGCTTGAAGGAATCAGTAAGGTCTACCAGACCGATGAAATGGAAACCCATGCACTGAGAGGAGTTGATCTGACCATATCTAAGGGAGACTACCTGTCCATTTCAGGGCCCTCGGGTTGTGGCAAGTCTACTTTGCTGTCCATTCTTGGGCTCCTGGATACTCCCAGTGCCGGGCGATATACCATAAATGGCCAAGATGTCACCTTGTTGGATAGTGATCAGCGGTCCGAGGTACGCAACAGGAATATAGGACTGGTATTCCAGTCATTCAACCTGATTGACGGTTTGTCCGTTGCTGAAAATGTGGCGTTGCCGCTGCACTATCGCGGTATTCCCCGTGACGAGATAAAGGATAAGGTCAGCAATGCCTTAAACCAAGTTGAGTTGGGCCATAGATTGAGCCACAGGCCCAATCAATTATCGGGAGGTCAGCAACAGCGTGTGGCTATTGCCAGGGCTATTGTTGGCGAGCCGAGTTTGCTGTTGGTGGACGAGGCTACGGGTAACCTGGATACCAAAAACAGCCTCGCAGTAATGGCACTATTACAGAGCCTCAACGAAAAGGGTACCACCATCTGCATGGTGACACATGAGCCTCAGTTCGCTGCCGAGGCAAAGACACGTCTCCAGCTCCTGGATGGCGGCCTAGTAACAGATGATTCTTTACGGAAGGCCATCTGATCCGGGAGAGATTACATGATCTATGAACTCAAGCAGGGGCTGCGACAATTAAAAATACAAGGCCTAACAGCCACTGTCAGCATGGTCGCGGTGCTGGCATTGAGCCTGGCGATACTACTCTCCGTAAGTGCCGTTGCCAGTCTTACTTGGTGGCAGGCACTTCCCTATAGCCAAGCCGACAACCTCAGGGTCGTTGAGGGGCAGTTCAAAAGCAGCAGCTTTTCGATGCCGGCACACAACCCGGTAACCCTGAAGCGCTGGTTGAGTGACCCCTCTTTGAGCGAGCGTATGACCTATGCCAGTCAAGACGACAAGCAGAAGGCGCGTACGGCTCGCAACTGGCATGGCGTTCTGGTAGACAGTCACTTTTTCCAATTACTTGGCGTCACGGCTATGAAAGGGCGCTTGTTCAGGGAAGATGACGCTGAAGCGGGCCATTCAGTCGTGATAAGTCATAGGGTGTGGAAAACCCGTTTTGGTGGGCGGGCAGATATCGTCGGCCAAGTACTTGAATTAAGCGGCCAAGACTATCAAATCATCGGCGTGTTGCCAGAGAGGTATCGTGATCCCCCTGGCTTGCAGCCGGCTGATAGAGTGGATTTTGACTACTATCGGATCACGGACAGGGAGCAATTGCCCGCTTATCAAGCAGATAACATCAATATCTACGATATTGCGGTTTACATGCGTGCCATGCCGAATGAGTCAGATGCAGCTTTGGCTCAAGAGTTGAACCAGAAATCTCAGGAAGTCGATTATGCCCGTTTCTTTGGTGAGGGAGCGGGTTTGACCCTGAAAGTGATGACTCTACAGAAGGCCAGTAGCAAAGGGTATGGCCTGGTGATCGCTGCCGTCTTCATCTCGGCCCTGGCCTTGTTGCTGATCACAGTAATCAATCTCCTCAACCTTTATCTCAGCCGAGCCCAACAAAGAACCTCTGAGTGGTCGATAAAGTTGTCCCTGGGAGCAAAGCCACATCAATTGATGTTGGAGCGTTTGGGAGAAGCTTTGGCCATAACGCTTATGGCCTTCTTTCTGGCATTGCTGTTGTCAGCCTGGAGCCAGCCGGCATTGCGCGATAGCCTCTCGGAGTTTTTACCCGTCTTGAATCACCTCAGCCTGGATCCATACAGCATCTTGATTGCCCTAGTTCTGAGCCTCTTCATCGCAGCTATATTTGCCTGGCTGCCGAGTCGGATGTTGGATGATCGCAATATCAATCTCTATCTCCACAGCAGTGGCAAAGGAACACCCAGACAGTTGTCCAAGGTTACTAATCAGCGTCTCATCTTGATCCAGGTTGTGCTGACATCAACCTTGGTGCTGTGCGCCCATTTGCCCCTGAAGAATGCTTGGTCAGTCATCAATCGCGATCTGGGTTTCAAGCAGACAGGTTTATACCAAGTCGATCTGGGATGGGACAGGTCTCAGCCTCTGACGGCAGATGAATTGAAAATAATCACGCCTCGACTGGAGAAGGCCCTGCTCAAGTTCCCAGGCATCAAAGCTGCCTCGGTCACTTCCAATGGTCCCATAAGAAGTGGTGTCTCAGTGCAATCCATAACCACGGCGGATCACCATCCGGTGGCAACGGTGGAGGCCATTTGGGCATCGCCTAACTATTTGTCTCAAATCCACAGCCGGCTTATTGCCGGGCGTTATCTGTCGTCTGATGACAGTCTGGCCGATGTGAGAAAGGTTGTTGTTGACCAGCATTTGGCAAGGCAGATCGAAAGGGTTAGCGGTGAGCAGGCTTTGGGGGCCAAGCTGTTCATGTACCTCGGCATCCCTGGCAATAGCCTGGTAGAAGTTGTTGGAATAGTGGCAAATCATCATGGGCCTGGCGGTAGTGATGATTATTATCCAACCGTTTTCAGCTCACAGCCCCAGGTGTCTCAGCAGTTGATCGCAGTTGTAGAGAGTGCATTGCCCTTAGCTGGTCGTCAGGACAGGTTGGAAAAGGTATTGCAATCGGTGGCAAAGCCATTTTTTGTCAATGATGCCTCATCGGTGAAGGAACTGGTGCGAGGCAGCAATAGAGCCAGCCGACTGACATTGACGATATCAATCATATTGGCGGCGGCCACCCTATTGCTGGCCAATATGGGGATCTATGGGGTATTGAGCATGGCAAATCAGAGCCAGAGATACGAGATGGGTATCCGTATGTCGCTGGGCGCCAAACAGGCTGGATTACGTTGGCTTATGATGCGTTATGGGCTTTATCCCTCACTGCTTGGGCTTGCCATAGCACTCGGTATCAGTCTGATGGTGCCAGAGATGCTGGATCAGGACTGGCACCAGTGGCTGAGTGTCGATCCTGTTTTGCTGTCTTTGATCATCGTCACGCTGCTTTCCAGTGTCATCCTGGCATGCTATCTACCGGCAAGGGCCTTGTTGCGTAACGACCCCATCAAGGCACTGCGCAATGAATGATCCATTTCCTTGTTTTAAAAGCCGGCTCAAGCCGGCTTTTTACTGGGCTTAACAAGTCCGATGCCTCAAGTGCCCTGTACAAGGAACCCCGGCAAGGCCGGGATACGTTCGGCCAGGAACCGCAGCAGGGCCTGGGTCCTGTGGGGTTGGTATTTGCGTGAGGGGTAGACCAGGTGGAGCGGCTGGGGCGGCAGCGTCCAGTCGGGAAGCAGCTGTACCAGCTCGCCGCTGTCGACGAGATCCTGCACCAGCCAGGCGGGGGCGGAGCCCAGCCCTTTACCTTCCAGAAAGCACTGGCGAAGGGCCAGGGAGCTGTTGACCCGGTAGCGGCCTTGGGTCTCGACGACGACCTTCTCGCCGCCCCTGGAAAAGGCCAGGCTGCTGCCGGTGGCCAGCCAGGCGAAGCGGTAATACTCATGGCCTGCCAGGTCTTCGGGCCTGGCTATCCTGGGGGAACCCTCGACATAATTGGACGTCGCCACCAGCAGCCGCGGCGAGTCGGCGATATGGCGGGCTATGACGTCAGGGGGCAGTTCACCGCCCAGGCGTATGGCCAGGTCGACGCCCTCCTCCACCAAGTCCACCACCCTGTCGTTGAGGATCAATTCGATTTCGATCTCGGGATAGGCAGCCAGGAAGGCCAGGACCAGGGCGTTGAGGCGCAGTTCACCCAGGCCCACTGGGGCGGCGAGGCGCAGGGTGCCGGCCAATTGCTGCCTTTGGCCCCGGGCGTCCGCCACGGCATCGGCATACTCCTCTAGCAGTTGGCCGCTGCGGGCGTAAAAGCGCCTGCCGGCTTCCGTCAGGGCCAGGCTGGTGGTGCTCCTTTCCAGCAGGCGCACGCCGAGCTCCTGCTCCAGGGCGGCGATGACCTTGCTCACCGTCGGTTGGCCGACTTTTTCCTCACGGGCGACCGCCGAGAAGCTGCCCAGCTCGACGGCGCGGGCGAAGAGCCGCATGGCGTGAAGCGTGTCCATTTCATTCCCTCATGGCATAAGTCATATGCAATTTCGCTGCGTTCCAGGCCACCCAAGAATAACTTACCGTCCAGTGAGTGCCACTGGTTCAACAGGGAGATCACATGGATACCGTTATGCAAGGCACCCTCGAGGGGGCGCAGGTGGTGATAGTAGGGGGAAGTTCCGGCCTCGGCCTGGCTGCTGCTGCGGCGGCCAAGGCGAGGGGCGCCGAGGTTACCCTGGTCGGCCGAACGCCGGCCAAGCTGGATGTCGCCGCCACCCGTATCGGCGGGGCGCGGACGGCGGTCGCCGACATCGCCGATCGCAACAGCGTCGAGGCCGTCTTCGGTAACCTGGCCAGGGTGGACCACCTGGTGATCACCGCCGGCGGCCTGCAGCTGGGCAGGCTGGCCGAGTCCGACCCGGATTGGCTGCTGGAGGAGGTCCAGCAGCGCATCGCCGGGCCCCTCTACGCCATCAAGGCCGCCTTGCCGCTGATGCCACCGACCGGATCCATAGTGCTGACCGGCGGGCAGTTCTCGGACCGCCCGCCCGGCAACGGGGAGTCCGTCATAGCGGCGGCGGTGCGCGGGGTCGAGGCCTTGGCCCGGTCCCTGGCCCTGGAACTCAGGCCCATCAGGGTCAACGTCATAGCGCCCGGCCTTATCGACACCCCCCTTTTCGACGTCTTTGGCCCCGAGGGGCGGGCTTCAGTCTTCAGGGAGACGGCTCAGAAACTGCCGGTGGGCCGCACCGGGCGGCCGGAGGAAGTGGGAGAGGGCATCGCCTTTTTGCTCGGCAACGGCTACATGAACGGCGAGGTGCTCCATATCGATGGCGGCGGCCGTCTCGTCTGACGCCAAGTCCGCCCAATAAAAAGCCCGCCGGATGGCGGGCTTTTTCATCGACTGGCCATTCAGGCCTTCTGGCTCTTGATCCAGCTGTGGATATGCTCGGCCAGTACCTCCAGGGGTACGGCGCCGATGCCCAGCACCTGGTGGTGGAAGGCGCGGATGTCGAACTTGTCGCCCAGCTCGGCTTTGGCCTCGTCGCGCAGCTTCTCGATTTCGCGGCGGCCCAGCATGTAGCCGAGGGCCTGGCCGGGCAGGGCCATGTAGCGCTCCACCTCGCTGCGGATGTCATCAATGCTCATGGAGCTGTTGGCGCGCATGTAGGCGATGGCCTGGTCATGGCTCCAGCCCTTGGCGTGCAGGCCCGTGTCCACCACCAGGCGCATGGCGCGCAGCAGGGCGTCGGACAGGTGGCCGTAGTACTGGTTGGGGTCCTGGTAGAGGCCCATGTTCTTACCCAGGGTCTCGGAGTAGAGGGCCCAGCCTTCGACGTAGGCGTTGTAGCCGGTGAACTGGCGGTACTTGGACTGGCCGCTCTGCTCCATCTGCAATGAGATCTGGAAGTGGTGGCCCGGGGCCGCCTCGTGCAGGGACAGGGTGGTGACGCCGTACTTGGGCTGCACCGACAGGTTGTAGATGTTGGCGTAGAAGACGCCCTTGCGGGAGCCGTCCGGGGTGCCGGGTTGGTATTCGCCTGCGGCGGAGTTGGCGGCACGGAACTTCTCGGTGGCGCGGATCTCGTAGTCGCTCTTGGGCATGGTGTCGAAGAGGGTCGGCAGCTTGGCGTAGACCTTGGCTTTGACGTCGCGGAAGGCCTGCAGGGCCTCTTCCGGGGTCTTGAAGTACTCGCTTGGGTCGGTCTGCATGAAGTGGAAGAGGTCGTGCAGGTCGCCCTTGATGCCCAGCTCCTTCTGCACCTTGGCCATCTCGCCGTGGATCTGGTCCACCAGCTGGAGGCCGAGTTGGTGGATCTGGTCGCTGCTCATCTCGGTCTGGGTGGTCTGGGAACGGATCTCCCAGTCGTACCAGGCCTTGCCGTCGGGCAGGCCGCTCCAGCCGTCGCTGTCTCTACAGGCGGGCAGGTACTGGTCGCGGATGAAGTCGCGCATCTGCTGGTAGGCGGGCAGGATCTGGGTGGCGATGGCGGCCTTGTAGGCGGCGGTCAGGCGGGCCTTGTCGGCGTCGCTGAAGCCGGCCGGCATCTGCTTGACCGGGCCCCAGAAGAGGCTGTCTTCGGGGTTGTCGGCCAGCACGGCGCTCAGCTGCTCCACCAGCCGCTTGGCCAGGATCTTGGGCAGCACCACGCCCTTGGCCATGCCGGCCTTCATGGCGGCCATCTCGAAGCCGGCGTTCTCGCTGAAACCGGCCACCTTCTTCAGGAAGGCGTCGTAGTCCGCCACCGTCGCGAAGGGCTGGGCGCTGGTGCCGGAGCCGAGCTGGGCGAAGCTGGCGAAGTCGTTGTAGAACTGATTGAGGGGCAGCTCTTCGTTGGGGAAGCGCTCGCCGTCCTTGGCCAGGTTGAGGTCGAAGCTCAGCAGTTCATAGGTGGTGTGCTGGTCCTGGCTCAGGGCCTTGGCGTCGATCTTGGCCAGCTTGGCCAGGTAACGGGCCGTCAGGTCCCGCTGGGCCTGGAAGTGGGCCGGGCTCTGGACACAGTACTGGTCGTTGAAGCGGTAATCGCCGATATAGACCCCCATGCAGGGGTTGAGCTTGAGGTTGTCCTCGAAATACTGGTCAGCCAGGGCGTTGACGTCGATGGCGGTCTTGGCGGTGTTCTGGGGTTCGGCGGCGGTGCCGGTCTCAGGTTGGCTGCAGGCGGTCAGGGCCAGGGCCACGGCGGCGGCCACTGAAGCGAGACGAACGGACATGGGATCCCTCCGGAAGCGGGCTGTAGGATGCCAGTTGGGCTGGCTTGTTTTGGTTGCTTCCAACCCTATCAAGTAACGGGGGCCTGTGACAGGCGATGAAGCATTAAAAAGCCGCCCTTAGGCGGCTGTCTGTCTCAAAACCAGGCCTTGTCGCCTTCGACGTATTCGCGGTGGAAATCCTCGTTGGGCTTGATCAGGTAGATGATGAATTCCACGAAGGCGATGACGCCGATGATGAAAGAAGGTATCCCCAGCAGGATGAAGCCGAACAGGAACACCACCAGCATGATGATGCCGGCCGTGGTCTTGCCCAGGTAGAACTTGTGGGCGCCGAAGGCGCCGAGGAAGAAGGCCAGGAGGGCGGCCACCAGGCGCTCGTTGCTGATGCCGCCGGCGGCGACGGGGGCGTCATTGACCAGGAACACCTTGCCGACTGTGCCGTCGTTGACGTCGAAATCGACTGTCTGGCCCTTGCTGGGGCCGGCGCTGTCCTGCCAGCTGGTGTGGCTGAATTCGTAATGCTTGCCGTCTTGGCCGGAAATGGTGCCTGTGCCTTCCTGCACCGAGTACGCCAGTACTGTCCCTTTCATCGAATAGTCCTTTTCTTGTCCATGTCCGGGAATAGTGCATCCAGCCCCTTGTTTTGTAAATCTTTGTCGGGACCGGCTTTTCAGCGGCGGCAGGGGGGCGCATAGTGGAACTACATCATCAAAGGAGAGACCCATGGCCCTGCCCCAGGAACTGCTCACCGAGCTCGACATGCTGAGTCGCTTTTCCCTCGATTCCGTCCAGACCGGCCTCAAGGTCCACCACGACGCCGCCCCCGAGCTGGTCGCCGCCACCAACAGGCTCTTCGAAAAGGGATTGGTCACCTTGCCGGACGGCGGTTACCTGACGGAGCTGGGCCGGGAAACGGCCGAACACCTGAAGCTGGCGCTGACCATCCTCAGGTCCCAGTCGGCGCTGGCTTGAGGGGTTCCTGGGCCAGCGTCACCAGTTGATCGCGGCCCAGACCCTTGGCCTGGTAGAGGGCGACGTCGGCGCGCTTCAGTACCGCCTGGCTGTCGTCGTCCGCCGGCAGGAACTGGCTCAAGCCGCCCGACAGGGTGCCGTCCTGGCCCAGCAATTGGGTCAGGGCGGCCGTGATGTCGCGGCGCAACCGCTCGGCGATCACCAGGGCCTGGTCCAGGCTGGTGTTGTGCATCAGCACCACGAATTCGTCACCCCCCAGGCGGGCGGCAAAATCCCCCGGCCGCAAATCGGTGCGGCAGATCCGGGCCGCCAGCCGCAACGCCTCGTCGCCCTGGTGGTGTCCTTGGCCGTCATTGATGCCCTTGAAGTCGTCGATGTCGAACAGCAACAGGGCGGTGTTGGTGCCATGGCGGCGGAAGTCGTCGAAGTGGCGCCGGAGCGTTTGCATCAGCCTTCGCCTGTTGTGCAGGCCGGTCAGCTCGTCGGTATCGGACTGGTGGCGCAACTTGAGCTCCAACTCATGGCGCTCCGTGATGTTGCTGGCCACCCAGAACACGGCGTCTTCGCCGTCCACCTGGAAAGGCAAGGGTTGGACCCGGCCTTCGAACCAGATCACCCCGGCTGGGCCCTCCTCAAGGCCTTTGACATCCTTGCCGGCCAGGCCGTATTCCACGATGTAGAGCCGCTGCTGGTCCAGGGCCTGGGCGATTTGCTCGAGGAACCAGGCCGCTTTCTCGGCATGCAGGACTTCGTCCAGGCGCTTGCCCACCAGGGAGCTGCCGTCGTGGTAGTAGCGCTGGTCGGTACCGCCGAAGACGCCGGCGTAAAGGCCGCCGCGGGTGATGATGAAGGCGGGGTCGGGCAGTGCCTTGAGGAAAGCGACCAGCTGCTCTTTGGAAAACAAGGCTTACTCCCTTGGGTAACTATTCCCCAGACACTAGCCCAACGGGCACGCCGGCGCACCTGGACAATTGTAGCGTTGCTCAGTCCAACGTCAGGATCTGCTGGTAGCCCGCTACTTCCACCTCGAAATCCGTGGTCTGGCGCAGGTAGTCGCGCTGGGCCTCCAGGGCGTCCGGTTCGCCATGCACCAGTTGGATGCGGGTGCCCTTCGCTAATTTTGACTTCGCCAGCCACTGGCTGATCCCCAGGTAGTCGGCATGGCCGGACAGCCCCTGGATCACTGTTACCTTGGCCTTGTTGGGGATCCACTGGCCGTGGATCCTGACGCTCTGTGCCCCTTCCAGCATCTTGGCACCACGGGTGCCGCCGGCCTGGTAGCCGGTGAAGAGTACTGTGGTGCTGTGCTCGGGCAGCAGCCTTGCCATGTGGTGCAGTATCCGCCCCCCTGTGGCCATGCCGCTGCCGGCGATGATGATATGGGGGTATTGCTGGTCGGCCAGGGCCTTGGACTCTTCGACACTGCTGACAAAGGTGATAGTGGCGCCCATCTGCCGGCACTGGTTGCTGTCGAGGCGGTGCAACCGCTGGTAGTCGAGGTAGAGGTCGGTGACGTCTATGGCCATGGGGCTGTCCAGGAAGATGGGCAGGCGGGGGATGCGCCCATCCGCCATCAGGGTGGCCAGCATGTGTTGCAGGGCCTGGGCCCGGCCCACGGCGAAGCTGGGGATCAGCAAGACACCGCCTCGCTTGACGCTGTCGTTGACCACCTCCGCCAGCTGCTCGAAGGGATCGATTAGGGGGTGGAGCCGGTCGCCGTAGGTGGATTCGAGCAGCAGCAGATCCAGTTCCGGCAAGGGTTCAGGGGGCGGCATCAGCATGTCGTTGTCCCGGCCCACGTCGCCGGAGAAGCCAACCCGCTTGCCCTCAGCCTCCAGGATGATGCTGGCGGCCCCCAGTATGTGGCCGGCCGGTTGCAGGTGCAGGCGGATGTCCCCTATCTCCAAAGGCTGGTGGAAATCCAGGGGTTGGAACTGGGCCAGGCAACGCTTGGCGGCGGCCTCGTCGTAGAGGGGTTCGGGGTTGTCGTGGCGGCTGAGCTGGTGGCGGGCGTAGAACTTGGCGTCTTCTTCCTGGATGCGGCCGCTGTCCGGCAGCAGGATGCTGCACAGATCGGCGGTGGCGGCGTGGGTGTGGATGGGGCCCTTGAAGCCTTTATCACAGAGCACCGGCAGGTAGCCGGAATGATCCAGGTGGGCATGGGTCAGCACCACGGCGTCCAGGCCCTTGATGTCCAGGGGCGGTGTCTGCCAGTTGCGGCGGCGCAGCCACTTGTAGCCCTGGAAGAGGCCGCAGTCCACCAGGATGCGGGTGCTGGCGGTGGTTACCAGGTACTTGGAGCCGGTGACGGTTTCGGCGCCGCCGAGGAAGGTGATTTTCATGGCAATGGCCTCAATGCCCTTAAGGTAATGAATAGCTTAGGTGCTGGCGGCCGTTACTGCCGGTCAGGTGTTGATGAGGCTCCTGGCCTGCAGTGCCAGGAGCGACAAGCCGCTGAAGCCGGCTCCCACCAGGAAGCAGGCCCCAGGCCCCAGCTGGTCCCAGACCAGGCCCGCCAGCAGGCTGGCGATGAGCATGGCCAGGCCACTGACCAGGTTGAAAAAGCCGAAGGCGGTGCCACGCAGGGCCACAGGCGCCCTGTCCGCGACCATGGCCGCCAGCAGGCCCTGGGTCATGCCCATATGCAGCCCCCAAAGCAGTACCCCTGCCAGTACCGCGGCCCAATGGCCGTCCCAGGCCAGTATCAGGTCGGCGGCGATCAGTACCAGCAACCCCAGGGCCAGCAGCCGGTGGCGTTCGAAGCGGTCCGACAAGCGGCCAAAAGGGTAGGCGGTCAGGGCGTAGACCAGGTTCATGGCCACCAGCACCAGGGGAACCAGGGCCTTATCCCAGCCCCCTTGCTGGGCCCTCAGCAGCAGGAAGGCCTCGCTGAAGCGGGCCAGGGCAAACAGGGCCCCTACCGCCACCAGTTGCCAATAGTCTGACCCCAGCTGCCCCAGCCCCCTGAACCCCGGCTGCGCTGCCGGACGCCAGTCCGAGGCGGGTTCCTTGACCCCCAGGGCCAGCAGCAGCACCGCCAGGGTGGCCGGTATGGCAGCGACCCAAAACAGGGTTTGGAAGTCGAGTTGCCAGAGCAGCATCAAGCCCACCGCCAGCAGTGGACCCAGGCAGGCGCCTACGGTGTCCAGGGCTTGGCGCAGGCCAAAGGCGGCGCCGCGCAGCCCGGGCGGGGTGAGGTCTGCCACCAGGGCGTCCCGGGGGGCCCCGCGGATCCCCTTGCCCACCCTGTCCAGCAGCCGGGCGGCCAGCACCAAGCCCACTGAGCCGGCCAGGGCGAACAGGGGCTTGGTGAGGGCGCTCAGCCCATAGCCGGCCAGGGCCAGGCCCTTGCGCCTGCCGAGGTGGTCGCTGAGCAGGCCGGAGAAGAGCTTGACCACCAGGGCCGTGGCTTCTGCCAGGCCCTCGATCAGCCCCACCAACAGGGCGCTGGCGCCCAGGCTGCCCACCAGGAACAGCGGCAGCAGGCTGTGGATCAGTTCGGAAGAGGTATCCATCAAGAGGCTGACCCCGCCCAGCGCCCAGATGGCGGCAGGCAGGGAACGGCGGGGGGCGAATTTATCCAAAGGTGGCTTTCCTGTCAGTGACTTGCCGTTAACTATGGCCCCTGCTTTTGATGTGGGGCAAACCGACCCGGCAGGGCCCCTGCTAGGATTTTGTGACGGCCGGCACTCTGGGCTTATACTGGGGTCGCCTTTTCGCGCAACGGGTACCCCAGCGGTGGTGCCAAGAGAGGTCGCCATGAGCGAGCAGATCCCGGTCAAGGACGTGACACCGGACGTGCAGATCCAGCAGCCGGATCCCCGCAAGTCCAACAGCTTCAACCCCCGCAACCGCATCTATGTCAGGGCCGTACAGGGGCTCTACCAGCGGCTGCGCCAGCGCATGGGGTTCGTGATGCTGGGGCTCTTCCTGCTGCTGCCCTGGGTCCCCTACGGCGGCCGCCAGGGCATACTGCTGGATATCGCCGACCAGAAATTCCAGCTCTTCGGCCTGACCCTGATGCCCCAGGATTTCACCCTGGTGGCCTACCTCTTCATGCTGGCGGCCTTCAGCCTCTTCTTCGTCACCACCTTCCTGGGCCGGGTCTGGTGCGGCTACATGTGCCCCCAGACGGTCTGGACCTTCCTCTTCATCTGGTTCGAAGAGAAGTTCGAAGGCACCGCCAACCAGCGCAAGAAGCTGGACCAGAGCCCCTGGAACTTCGACAAGGCCTGGCGCAAGGCCGCCAAACACCTGGGCTGGCTGGCGGTGGCCCTGCTCACCTCCCTCACCTTCGTGGCCTATTTCGTACCGGCCAGGGAACTGTTCCCCGGCTTCTTCACCTTGCAGGCCGGCGGCTGGACCAGCTTCGCGGTGATCTTCTTCGCCTTCTGCACCTACGGCAACGCCGGCTGGATGCGGGAGATCATGTGCACCCACATCTGCCCCTATGCCCGCTTCCAGTCGGTGATGTTCGACAAGGACACCTTCATCGTCGGTTACGACCCCAGGCGCGGCGAGCCTAGAGGCCCTCGTTCCCGCAAGCAGGACCACAAGGCCCTGGGTCTGGGGGACTGCATCGACTGCCAGCTCTGCGTCCAGGTCTGCCCCACCGGCATCGACATCCGTAACGGCCTGCAGTACGAATGCATCAACTGTGGGGCCTGCATCGACGCCTGCGACGGCGTCATGGACAAGATGGGTTATCCCCGCAAGCTGATCTCCTACACCACCGAGCACCAGCTGTCCGGCGGCAAGACCCATGTGGCCAGGCCCAAGCTCATCGGCTACGGCGCCGTCATGGCCGTGATGCTGGGGCTCTTCGTGCTCACCCTGGCCACCCGCAGCCTGGCCCAGCTGGACGTGGTGCGGGACCGCAACGCCCTCTACCGGGAAACCAACGAAGGGCTGATCGAGAACAGCTACACCCTCAAGGTGCTCAACAAGGATGCCAAGGTCCACGACTTCGTGCTCAAGGTAAAAGGCCTGCCCGCCGACGCCCAGTGGAACGGCGACCAGCACATCCAGGTGGCGCCGGGGGAATTGGCCACCTTGCCCATCAGCCTGGTGCTGGATCCGGCCGATCTCAAAAAGCCCATCACCGACATCCATTTCCAGGCCCAGGCCGCCGACGACCCCGGCATCCAGGCCGACCAGGACTCCCGCTTCTTCGGACCCCATTGATGCCCAGATTCAACTTTGCCGACCTGACCCCCGATCTCATCCTCGACGCCCTGGAGGAACTGGACATCAGGGTCAGCTCTGGGCTGCTGCCCCTCAACTCCTTTGAGAACAGGGTCTACCAGTTCCTCGACGACGACCGCCGGCGCTGGGTGGTCAAGTTCTACCGCCCCGAGCGCTGGACTGATGCGCAGATCCAGGAAGAGCACGACTTCGCCCTGGAACTGGCGGCGGCCGAGCTGCCGGTGGTGGCCCCAGAGCGGCTCCAGGGACGCACCTTGCACCATGGCCAGGGTTACCGCCTGGCCCTTTATTCCTCAGTGGGGGGGCGGCCGGTGGAGATAGCCGACCTCGATACCCTCGACACCCTGGGCCAGTACCTGGGCCGGCTGCACCGGTTGGGGGCCGGCCGCGATTTCCAATACCGGGAAAAGCTGGACCCCGAACTGCTGCTGGGCCGGGCCGGGGCCGCCATAGCGGCCTGCGAACTGGTGCCCGATTACCTGCAACAGCCCCTCAAGGCCATACTGGCGCCCCTGGTGGACACCACCCTGGAGGCCTTTGCTCGCATCAAGGCCCAGTCCATCCGCCTGCACGGCGACTGCCACGCCGGCAACTTCCTGGAGGGCCCCAACGGCCTCTTCGTGCTGGATCTCGACGACGCCCGCCAGGGCCCGGCCATGCAGGATCTCTGGATGCTGCTCAGCGGCGACCGCCACGAACGGGAGGCCCAATTGGCGGTGCTGGTGGAGGCCTACGAGCAGTTCATGGACTTCGACCCGGCCCAGCTGCGCCTGGTGGCGCCTTTGCAGGCCCTGCGCCAGGTCCAGCACCTGGGTTGGCTGGCCGAGCGCTGGGGCGATCCTGCCTTCCCCCGTGCCTTCCCCTGGCTGGCGGAGCCCAGGCATTGGGAAAACCAGATCCTCAACTTCAAGGAAAGCCTGGCCGCCCTGGCAGAGCCGCCGCTTAGGTTGTTGACCGGTTACTGAGGCTGTGCCAGCCTGGGAAGCCAACAAGAGGGTAAGCCCATGAAAAACGGACTTTTAGCCTTGCTGTTCTGCTTCGCCTCCGGCCTGATGGCGGCGGACTTCCAGGAAGGCAAGAACTACGAAGTGTTGAAAGATCCCCACCCCGGCCCTGAGCCGGAATTGGTGGAGTTCTTCTCCTTCCTTTGCCCCCACTGTTATGCCTTCGAGGGCATCATCAACCAGGTGGAGGCCGAGCTGCCCCAGGGCGTGCATTTCGACAAGGTGCACATAGAGCCCTTCGGCGGCGAGCAGGGCAAGCTGATGGCCAGGGCCTGGGCCATCATGTCGGTGATGGGTGTGGAGAAACAGGTGGCACCGAAGATCTTCGAAGGCCGCCACCGCTACAAGATACAGTACCGTGACCTGCGGGATATTCGCGCTGCCTTCGTGGCCGCCGGGGTCAAGGGTGAGGAGTTCGACGCCGCCTCCCGTTCCTTCCCGGTGGAGAGCCGGCTGGCCCAGATGCGGGCCAAGGTGGAGGAGCTGCAACCCAGGAGCATTCCCGACCTGGTGGTGAACGGCAAGTACCGGATAGACAGGGCTTCGGTGCCGGATGCCAAGCAACTGGAAGCCCTTGTTGAGTATCTGCTGAACAAAAAGTAAGGAACTTTTCAGCTACAAGCTGGTTCCATAGCTGCAAGGCCTTTGTGTTAGGCTACCGAAAAAACGAGAGTCCAGAGGAAACCCATGAAGAAGCTGCTGTTGGGCCTTGTCGCCCTCTGCCTGGTACCCCTTGCCTTTGCCAAGGATTTCAAGGAAGGCGAGAACTACGAAGTGATCAAGATGGCGGGCCCCACAGCTCAGCCCGAAGTCACCGAATACTTCTCCTTCCTGTGCCCCCACTGCTATGCCTTCGAACCCTTCGTCCAGGAACTCAAGGCGCAGCTGCCCAAGAACGTCAAGTTCGACCGCAACCACGTGGACTTCCTGGGCCGCGACCTGGGTGTGGATCTGTCCCGCTCCTACGCCGTGATGGAACTGCTGGGCGTGGAAGACAAGGTGGGCCCCAAGATGTTCTCCTTCATCCATGAACAGCACCTCAAGCTGACCGGCATGGACGACATCCGTAAGGTGTTCGTGGCCGCCGGCGTGCCGGGTGAAGAGTTCGACTCCGCCGTCAACTCCTTCTCCGTCAGCGGCCGCCTGGCCCAGATGGAGCGCAACACCCAGAGCTCCGACATCAAGGGTGTGCCCACCCTGATCGTCAACGGCAAGTACAAGGTCAAGACAGGTTCGGTCTCCTCCAAGGAAGAACTCTTCCAACTGGTGGATTACCTGACGCAGTTGAAAGACTGAAGAAAAAGGGGCCCTCGGGGCCCTTTTTCACAGGTGGCTGGGAGCGGCCGAAGCGCCAGGCCCCGTGAAGATGCTCTTGGGGAAGTGGAACTGGTCCTGGGCCCTTGGCGTCAGCGACAGGCTCTGGTCAGGCACCTTCTTCAAGGGGCTGACCGGCTCGGCACGGGCCAGCTTGTAGGCCTGGGCCTCGCAATAAAGGCGGGCGGCGCAGTCGCCGCTGTGCAGGTCCTGCTTGCAGGCGGGGGTGGAGATGGCGTTGGCCCCTCTATCGTAGGCCGCTTCCTTGATGGCGCTGATGACGGCGCCTTTGTCCAGGGTTCTCTCCGGGCTGTACCGGCCGCTGGCTTCTGGCACGCATTCGCTGCGGGTCAGGGTACCCAAGTCGGTGCGATCGACGCCCTGGAGTTCATAAGGCTGGTAGGTCGTTATCTGGTTTTGCTTGGCGGCCGCGGCCAGGGCGCTGCCAGCATTGGTGGTGAGGCTGGTAGCGGTGCAGCCGCCCAACAGGGCCAGGGCGGCCAGTCCAAAAATCCTTTTCATCTTGTTATCTCTATGGGGCTTGAACCCTTAAGCAATACACCAAGGATAGAGCGATGCCAAGTCCTTGGCCCAGATACAAAAAAACCCGCTCTTTGAGCGGGTCTCTGTTCTTGGTCGGTGCTGAGGGATTCGAACCCCCGACCCTCTGGTCCCAAACCAGATGCGCTACCAGACTGCGCTAAGCACCGGGAATAATGGGGTGGACGATGGGACTTGAACCCACGACAACCGGAATCACAATCCGGGGCTCTACCAACTGAGCTACGCCCACCATAAATTCTTTTGCCATTGTATCGGGATGGCGCGCCCGAGAGGATTCGAACCTCTGACCTCTGCCTCCGGAGGGCAGCGCTCTATCCAGCTGAGCTACGGGCGCCCGACCGGCGAGGGCATATAATACTGAGCCACCCAGGGGTCGTCTATGGTGAAATGCGAAAAAAGTGGTGCCGGCCTTCTGTTCGTCTACTTTATCGCCAAAGGGCCATGCTTGCGGTGGCCAGCGGCTATCTTTCCAGAGGTGGTGCGTCTTTTTTGCGCATTGCTGCCCTTCAGCGCTAAATTAAATGAAAACCCCATAAGAAACAGGGAGAACCCTAGTGAGCAGATCCAGCAAAGTCCTGGCTTTCAGCCTGGCCCTGGTAGCGGCCAGTGTCCTGGCGAGCACCGACACCGAAAAGGACAAGGAAAGGCAGGCCATCGCCGAGCGCATCAAGCCGGTGGGGTCTGTCTACCTGGAAGGGGAAGGCGCCGCGGCCCAGGCTGCCAAACCCTCAGGCCCCCGTACCGGCCAGCAGGTTTACCAGGGAGCCTGTTTCGCCTGCCACGGCACCGGAGCCCTGGGGGCGCCCAAGGTCCATACCGCCGACTGGGATCCCCGCGTGGCCAAGGGCATGGACGTGCTGCTGGGCCACGCCCTCAACGGCTTCAACGCCATGCCCCCTAAAGGCACCTGTGGGGACTGCTCCGAAGCCGAGATCAAGGCGGCCATCGAGTTCATGAGCAGTAAATCTTAATTAGCAAGACACAATAACTTGGCATTTCTGTAACGTTTTGTTGATGTCTGCCTAAAAAGTGTGCTAAAACAGGACGCTTGCCGATCCGGCCCTACAAAGATCTGAGCCCTCATGGACGATTTACAGCCGATCATGGGCGCCAAGAACGATGTTTTATTGGATGCCTTATTCGAGATATCCGAGCTTTCCAGCGAAGCTCGGGATTTGGCGTCCTTTTTCCCCGCCGTGCACCGCATCATCGGCAACCTGCTGCCGGCCGAAAACTTCTACGTCGCCCTCTACCAAGAGCTGGATGACACCATAGAGCTGGTGTACCTGGTGGATCACGCCGACCCCATGCTGGACCCTGCCCAGGTGTCTTCCCAGGATTTGCACCGCGGCCTGACCGGTTACCTGCTGCGCAGCGGTGACGCCCTGCTGCTGTCCTCCGACGGCTTCAAGGTCCTGGCGGAGCAAGGCCAAATAGAAGAGCTGGGCCCGGACGCCGTGGATTGGCTGGGCATTCCCCTCAAGCACAACGACAAGGTCATAGGCGCCATGGTGGTGCAGAGCTATGACGCCGGCACCCGCTACAGCGAAGACGACAAGGCCCTGCTGGCCTTCGTGGCCCGCCAGGTGGTCAATACCCTGGAGCGGATCCGCCACCAGGAACTGCTGGAACAACAGATCCAAGAGCGCACCCAGGCCCTGCAGGCCAGCAACCTGCTGCTGCGCCGGGAAGTCCAGGAGCGCAAGAGAGCCGAGACCTTCCAATCGGTGATGCTACACCTCTCGGAACTGGCCAACAGCGACGGCGAGCCCCAGGACTTCTTCCGCCAGGTCCATGAGCAGGTATCCAGGCTGATTGCCGCCGAGAATTTCTACATTGCCCTGCTGGACGACCGGCAGATGCTGACCTTCCCCTACTTCGTGGACCAGGTGCAGCCCAAGGCCGCCACCCGCAAGCCGGGGCGGGGCCTGACCGAATACCTGATGCGCGGCGGCAAGCCGGTGTTGGTGACCAGGAAGGTGCGGGATGCCCTGGTACGCGAAGGCCTGCTGGATCCCGAAGGCACCCAGGCCTTCCACTGGCTGGGCGGGCCCCTCATCGTCGACAAGCAAGTGGTGGGCGCCCTGGTGGTACAGAGCTATGACGCTACCCAGCGTTACCGCCGCGAAGACGTGGAGCTGATCCAGTTCGTGTCCCGCTCCGTGGCCAATGCCCTTGGCCGGCGTCGCCATCGCGAGATGCTGGAGGTGGCCAAGCGTGACCTGGAATTGAAGGTGGCGGAGCGCACCCAGGCCTTGGAAGAAGCCAACGGCGCCTTGCGCCGGCAGATGCAGGAGAAAGAAAGCCTGGCCGAGCAGCATCGCTTCGATGCCCTGCATGACGCCCTGACCGGCCTGGCCAACCGCGCCTACTTCACCTCGCAGCTTAACAGGGTGCTCAAATCCCTGGGGCGCTACCCCAACCGCCGCTACGTGGTGGCCTTCATCGATCTGGACCGCTTCAAGATCATCAACGACTCCATGGGCCACCTGGCCGGTGACCAACTGCTCAAGGAAGTGGCCCAGCGGCTGGAATCCTGCATTCGCGAGACTGACATGGTGGCGCGCCTGGGGGGCGACGAGTTCGTGATCCTCTTCGACTGCATGCAGCAGAGCGAGGATGTGGAGCTGGTGACCCAACGTATCGTCAAGGTGATGCACCAGCCCTTCGAGCTCCTGGACAGGCAGGTTTTTTCCGGCTGCTCTGTGGGGGTGGCCCATCTCCATCGCCGTTACAAGGATGCATCCGAAGTGCTGCGGGACGCCGATACCGCCATGTACCAGGCCAAGGCCCAGGGCCGCGGCCAAGTGGTGAGCTTCGACGACACCATGCGCGAGAGCCTGCTGAGCCGCTTCAGCCTGCAGAACGCCCTGCGCCACGCTGTGGAGTCCAAGCTGATCTTCCCCGCCTTCCAGCCCATCTTCAGCTTGCCCGGTAAGCGCCTCTTCGGCTTCGAAGTGCTGGCCCGTTGGCCCCGCCCTGGTGGCGGCGAACTGACCCCTGAGCTGTTCCTGGAGGCGGCCGAGGAAACCGGCATCATAGTGGACATCGATGCCCAGATGGTGAGCCATGCCTGCCGCCAACTGGGGGTCTGGAGCCACCAGCTGACCGAGCAGCCGCTGTTCGTGTCGGTGAACCTGTCCCTGCGCAGCCTGCAAAACCCGGCCTTCGTCAGGCACCTGACCCAGGAGATCCGCGACCATGAGCTGAGCCCTGGCCAGCTCATGTTGGAATTGCGGGAAAGCGCCCTGCTGCATCCTTCCAGCCAGGTGCTGGAGGTGATGGAGTACCTGTCGGAGCTGGGAGTGGGCCTGGTGCTGGATCACTTCGGGGCCGGCTCGGCCACCTTGTCGGTGCTGATGCAGTACAACTTCCAGGCTCTGAAGATGAGCCCCCACTTCCTCAAGCAGGTCACGGAACACAGCCGTGGTCAGAATCTGCTGCAGTCGGTGGTGGCCGTGTCCAGGCACCTGCAGATCCCCATCATCGCCCACGGCATCGAAGACGAGGCCAAGTTCGAGGCGGTGCGTGGCCTGGGCTTCGCCTTCGGCCAGGGGGAATACCTCTGCCAGCCGTTGGCCCTGTCCCAGGCCGAGCTGATGCTCTGCGCCTAAGGCATTTACCCAGGCATGACTGCCTGGGCTCCAATCAATCCTTGTTGAACAGCGCCGCCCTCAGGTTGGCGATATTGGCCTTGCCCTTGGCCTGGCGTTCCTGTGGGCTGGGCGGAGGCTGGCGGTGTTCCCAGACCAGGTCGTCCTGGGGCAGCTCGTCGAGGAAGCGTGAGGGCTGGGGCCTGACGCTCTCGCCGAACTGGCGCCGCTCCCTACAGAGCATGAAAGTCAGCTCCCGCTGGGCGCGGGTGATGCCCACATAGGCCAGGCGCCGCTCTTCCTCGATGTTGTCTTCGTCGATGCTGCTTTGGTGGGGCAGCAGCCCTTCTTCCATGCCGATCAGGTAGACGTAGGGAAACTCCAGGCCCTTGGAGGCGTGCAGTGTCATCAGCTGCACCTGGTCGGCCTCTCCTTCCTCGCTCTGGCGTTCCATCATGTCGCGCAGCGTCAGGCGAGTGACAACCTCCTGCAGGCTCATGGGCTCGTCGAGGTCGTCGCCGCGCAGCATGCCGCTGACCCAGCCGAAGAGGGTGGAGACGTTCTTCATGCGCATCTCGGCGGCCTTGGCCGAGGGGGAACTCTCGTAGAGCCAGTTCTCGTAGTGGCTGCCGCGGATCAGTTCCCGCACCGCCTCCTCCGGCTCGCCGCGCTTGGCTTCTTCCTGGAGATCGGTCAGCCAGCGGGTGAATTCCCGCACCGCTTCCAGGCCGCGGCCGGTCAGGTGCTGCTCCAGGCCGAGATCGAAGCTGGCGGCGAAGAGGCTGGTCTTGCGCAGGCCCGCGTAGTGGCCCAGTTTTTCCAGGGTCACGGGACCTATCTCCCGGCGCGGCACGTTGATGATGCGCAGCAGCGCCGTGTCGTCGTCCGGGTTCACCAGGAGGCGCAGGTAGGCCATGATGTCCTTGACCTCGGCGCGGGAGAAGAAGCTGGTGCCGCCGGAGATACGGTAGGGGATGCGGTTCTGCATCAGCGCCTTTTCAAGGAGCCGCGACTGGTGGTTGCCCCTGTAGAGCACGGCGTAGTCCTTGTAATGGGTCTTGCCCAGGAACTTGTGGGAGAGGATCTCCGCCACCACCCTTTCCGCCTCGTGGTCTTCGTTGTTGGCCATCATCACCTTGAGCCGTTCCCCCTGGCCCAGTTCAGAGAACAGTTCCTTCTCGTAGACGTGGGGGTTGTTGGCGATGAGGATGTTGGCGCTGCGCAGTATGGTGGCCGTGGATCTGTAGTTCTGTTCCAGCTTCACCAGCTTGAGGTGGGGAAAGTCTTCCTTGAGCCGAACCAGGTTTTCGGGGCGGGCGCCGCGCCAGGAATAGATGGACTGGTCGTCGTCCCCCACCACGGTGAAACGGGCCCGCTCACCCACCAGCAGTTTCACCATCTCGTATTGGCTGGTGTTGGTGTCCTGGTACTCGTCCACCAGCAGGTAGCGCAGCCTGTCCTGCCAGCGCTCGCGCACCTCGAGGTTGTCCCGCAGCAGCAAGGTAGGCAGCAGTATCAGGTCGTCGAAGTCCAGGGCGTTGACGGCCCGCAGATACTGGCTGTAGCGGTCGTAAAGCTCGGCGAAGGCAGCATCGCGCCCGTCCTGGGCCAGGGCCTTGGCCTGGTCCGGCAGTATCAGGTCGTTCTTCCATTGGCCGATACGGCCGATCACCAGATTGAGCAGATCTTTGTCGTCCTGCAGCAGCTTGGCACCGATCTCCTTGAGGGCCTGGCTCATGTCCGCCTCGTCAAAGAGGGTGAAGCCGGCGCGCAGCCCCAGGTGGTGGCCGTCCCTCTTCAGGATGTTGAGCCCCAGGGTGTGGAAGGTCGACACCGTCAGGCCCCTGGCCTCTTTCTTGCCCAGGGTCTGGGCCACCCGCTCCTTCATCTCCCTGGCGGCCTTGTTGGTGAAGGTGACGGCGGCGATGTGCTTGGCCTGCCAGCCACATTGCTGCACCAGGTAGGCGATCTTGTTGGTGATCACCCGGGTCTTGCCCGAGCCGGCGCCAGCCAGCACCAGCAAGGGGCCGGAGATGTATTTGACGGCGTCGTTCTGGGCGGGATTGAGCTTCATGGCGCAGCTTCCTGAACAGGGCCGCACATTGTACCCCAGGTGCTGGCCTTGTGCAGTCCACCGGGTTAGAATGGATGAACGTTCATTCATTTCATGGCAAGCATGGCGGAACAACCCGGCATCGACAAAGAGCAGCGCATCCTGGAAGCCACGGGCCGGCTCTTGGCCAGCCACGGTTTCCATGGCCTGTCCATGCAGTTGGTGGCCAAGGAGGCCGGGGTGGCGGCGGGCACCATCTACCGCTACTTCGACTCCAAGACGGCGCTGATCGTGGCGCTGCATGCCAAGATAGTCACAGAGGCGGCGCAGCAGCTTTTCCGGGACTACGATGCCGGTGCCAGCCTCGAGGACCGTTACCGCTATCTCTGGAACCGGACCTGGGAGATCTTCCTGGGCTCTCCCGAGGTGTTGCTGTGCAAGCACCAATTTGACCGCCTGCCCACTGAGCAGGATCTGCAGCGGATGCGGGAACTGGAAGAACGCCATTTCGCCCCCTGGCAGGCCTTCCTCGAAGAGGGGCGCCAACAGGGGGTGTTCAAGGATCTGCCGGACGAGCTCTTATCCAGCCTGAGTATTGAAGTCTGTTTTGGCCTGGCCTACAAAGAGGTCACCGGCCTGGTGAATTTAACGCCGTCCCAGTTGGATGCGGCCATGGAGGCCAGCTGGCATGCGCTGGCCCATAAGACAAGGAGCTGATTAGGCATGAAACGTTGGAGCATCATGATAGCGGTGGTGGTACTGCTGCTGGGCACTGTGTTGGGCTTTAACGCCCTCAAGAGCTACGGTATGAAGCAGTATTTCGCCCATATGCCCCCCCCCGTCTTTCCCGTCACCACCATGAAGGTGACCACCCAGGACTGGACCCCCACCATAGAGGCCATCGGCTTTATCGAACCCAACCAAGGGGTCATGGTGCGCTCTGAGGCGGCCGGGGTGATCCGCGAGCTGGGCTTCGAGTCCGGCGACAAGGTGGAGAAGGGCCAGCTGCTGGCGGCCCTGGACAACAGCGTCGAGCAGGCCAACCTCAAGGCGGCCCAGGCCAAGATGCCGGCCGCCAAGGCCCAGTACGAGCGGCTCAAGACCCTCTACCGTGACAAGTCCGCCTCCAAGGGCCAACTGGACGAGGCAGAAGCCAACTACCAGAGCCTGGTGGCGGAGATAGAGAGCCTCAACGCCACCATAGGGCGCCGTACCATCAAGGCCCCCTTCGCCGGCGTGGTGGGGCTGCGCAATATCTACCTGGGCCAGTACCTGCAGAATGGTTCCGACGTGGTGCGCCTGGAAGACCAGCACCTGATGCGGATCCGCTTCACCGTGTCCCAGAATGACCTGTCGCGGATCGAGAAGGGCCAAACTGTCTCCATCAAGGTGGATGCCTACCCCGACACCCCCTTCAGCGGCCAGATCACCGCCATAGAGCCCGTGGTCAACGCCGAGAGCGGCGTGGTCAACGTCCAGGCTGACATCCCCAACAACGACGGCCAGCTGCGCTCCGGCATGTTTGCCAAGGTGGAGGTGACCCTGCCCACCCTCAAGGACCAGGTGGTGATCCCCCAGACCGCCATCGAGTTCGCCCTCTACGGCCAGACCGTCTACGTGATGCAGGACGCCAAGGACGACAGCGGCAAGGCCTACAAGGCGGTGCGCCAGTTGACGGTGCAGGTGGCCGAGCGCCGCGGTGACGTGGCCCGCCTGACCGGCGGCCTGGAGCCGGGCATGGAGCTGGTCACGGCCGGCCAGGTCCGCCTCTATAACGGCGCCCATGTGGACGTGAAGCAGGACAGCCTGGGTACAGACAAGCCGCTGCCGCGACTTTAAGGAAGAAGGCCATGCGCTTTACCGATATCTTCATCCGCCGCCCCGTGCTGGCGGCGTCCATCAGCTTCCTGATAGCGCTGATGGGCCTCTATGCCCTCAAGGGCATGCAGGTGCGGGAATACCCGGACATGACCAACACCACAGTGTCGGTCACCACCAGCTATTACGGGGCCTCTTCCGACCTGATCCAGGGTTTCATCACCCAGCCGTTGGAGCAGGCCATAGCCCAGGCGGACAACATCGACTTCATGACCTCCCAGTCCATGCTGGGCAGGAGCACCATCACCGCCTACATGAAGCTCAACACCGATCCCAACGACGCCCTGGCCAACATCATGGCCAAGGTCAACTCGGTGCGGGCCCAGCTGCCTTCCGAGGCCGAGGATCCGACGGTGGCGGTGGCGGCGGCCGGTGGTACCTCGCTGATCTACATCAGCTTTTCCTCCGACACCCTCAACTCCAGCCAGATCAACGACTACCTGGAGCGGGTGGTGCAGGCGCAGCTGTTCACCGTTGACGGTGTGGCCAAGGTCAACCTCTACGGCGGCATCAAGTTCGCGCTGCGCATCTGGTTGGATCCCCAGCGCATGGCCGCCTACGGCCTGACCGCCGAGGACGTGCTGCAGGTGCTGGCCGCCAACAACTACCAGGCCGCCCCCGGCCAGGTGGTGGGCCGCTACACCCTGATGAACGGCAACGCCGACACCCAGGTCAGCACCGCCGACGACCTCAAGAAGCTGGTGGTGGCCTCAAGGCCGGACGGCGTCGTGGTGCGGGTGCGCGACATCGCCGAAGTGACCTTGGAGAAGAGCCACGACTCGGTGCGGGCCCTGGCCAACGGCAAGCAGGCCGTGGTGGTGGGCATCGAAGCCACTCCCACCGCCAACCCGTTGGACGTGATCAAAGGGGTGCGCAAGATGTTGCCGGACATCGATAAGGCGATGCCCGACACCATCAAGATGCGCATCCTCTACGATGCCACCCGCGCCATCGATGAATCCATCAACGAAGTGGTGCATACCATAGGTGAAGCGGCGCTGATCGTGCTGGTGGTGATCACCCTCTTCCTGGGCAACTTGCGGGCCGTGCTGATCCCCGTCATCACCATTCCCCTGTCGCTGATCGGCGTGGCCATGCTGATGAGCCTGTTCGGCTTCTCGTTGAACCTGATGACGCTGCTGTCCATGGTGCTGGCCATAGGCCTGGTGGTGGACGACGCCATAGTGGTGGTGGAGAACGTGGACCGGCATATCAAGCTGGGGGAACCGCCGTTCCGGGCCGCCATCATAGGTACCCGCGAGATAGCGCTGCCGGTCATCACCATGACCCTGACCCTGGCCGCCGTCTATGCCCCCATAGCCCTGATGGGCGGCATCACCGGCGCCCTGTTCAAGGAGTTCGCCCTGACCCTGGCCGGCGCCGTCTTCGTGTCCGGCGTGGTGGCCCTGACGCTGTCGCCCATGATGTGCGCCAAGCTGCTCAAGCCCCACCAGAACCCCAACCGCTTCGAACGGGGCGTGGAAAGCACCCTGGCGGCCGTCAACCGCCGCTACGAGGTGATGCTGGCCTGGATGCTGGAGCACAGGCCCCTGGTGATCACCTTTGCCGCCATCGTCTTCATCTCCCTGCCCTTCCTGTTCAAGGTGGTGCCACAAGAGCTGGCGCCCAACGAGGACAAGGGCGGCTTCATGATGCTGGCCAAGGCCCCAACCAACGCCAACCTCGACTACATCGAGGACAGCTTGGACAAGGTCTCGGAAAGGGCCAAACAGCTGCCGGAGATCGACGGTACCCTGGCCCTGCCTGGGGTGCCGGCAGCCAACCAGGGCCTGGGCATCGCCATCCTCAAACCCTGGAGCGAGCGCAGCAAGTCCCAGAAGCAGCTGGTCCAGGAGATCAACCAGCGGATGCGGGACCTGCCCTATGTGTCTGTGTCGGCCTTCGAATTCCCTGAGCTGCCCGGCTCCTCCGGCGGCCTGCCGGTGCAGCTGGTGATCAGCACGCCGCAGGGCTTCGAGAGCCTGTTCCAGGTGGCGGGGGAAGTCTTCGACAAGGTGCGCAAGAATCCGCTGTTCGTCTATTCGGAGATGGACTTGGCCTTCGACTCGGCCAACCTGCAGATCAAGGTCAACAGGGACAAGGCCGGCGCCTACGGCATCACCATGCAGGCCATAGGCCGCACCCTCTCGACCATGGTCAGCGACGGCTATGTCAGCCGCATCGACCTCAACGGCCGTTCCTACGAGGTGATACCCCAGGTGAAAAGGGTCGACCGCCTCAACCCCGCCTCCCTGGGCCAGTACTATGTGCGGGCCGCCGATGGCAAGCAGATCCCCCTGTCGAGCCTGATCACCATGGAGGTGAGCGGCAAGCCGAGGTCACTGAACCACTACAACCAGCTCAACTCCGCCACCATCGGCATGGTGCCGGCTCCCGGCACCGCCATGGGGGACGCAGTGGCCTTCCTGAAGCAACAGGGCGAGGCCCTGCCCAAGGGCTACCAGTACGACTTCCTGGGTGAGTCGCGCCAGTACGTCAAGGAAGGCTCGGCCCTGTTCGCCACCTTCGCCCTGGCGCTGGCGGTGATCTTCCTGGTGCTGGCCTCCCAGTTCGAGAGCCTGCGCGATCCCCTGGTGATACTGGTGTCGGTGCCACTGGCCATCTGCGGTGCCCTGGTGGCCCTGGCCTGGGGGCTCTCGACCATGAACATCTATGCCGAGGTGGGGCTCATCACCCTGATAGGCCTGATCACCAAGCACGGCATCCTGATCTGCGAGGTGGCCAAGGAGCAGCAGCTGCACCATGGCCGGAGCCGCCGTGAGGCGGTGATCGCCGCCGCCGGCACCCGCCTGCGGCCCATCCTGATGACCACAGCGGCCATGGTGGCCGGCCTGATCCCGCTGCTGTTCGCCCAAGGCGCCGGCGCCATCAGCCGCTTCTCCATCGGCATCGTCATCGTCTCTGGCCTGACCATAGGCACCCTCTTTACCCTTTTTGTGCTGCCGGTGATTTACACTTTCCTGGCGTCGGAACATAAACCCCTGCCTGTCTTCGAAGAAGCTGGCGAGGTCGAAGGGCAACAGGCCCCTGTCGGAGGATGAAGATGATCAATGCCAACAAACTCGAAGAGCTGGCCAAGCAAATCACCGAGGCCCTGCCCCCCGGGGTCAAGGCCTTCGGCAACGAGGTGGAAAGCCGGGTCAAGCAGGTGCTGCAGGCGCAGCTGATGAAGCTGGATCTGGTGAGCCGCGACGAGTTCGAGGTGCAGAGCCGGGTGCTGCTCAAGACCCGCGAGAAGCTGGACGCCCTGGAGGCCAGGGTCGAGGCCCTGGAGAAGGGCGGCGAAGCCGAATCCTGAAGCAAAAAACGCGGCCCCTGGGCCGCGTTTTTCATAACACCAGGCCTATGGCGTAGACCCCCAGGAAGCCGGCGCTGTAGGCCAGCAGCAAGGGCGGGGTGAACTTCAGGTAGCTGGCGAAGGTCAGGCCTTCGACCTTGCTCATGGCCACCACCCCGGCCGCAGAACCTATGGCCAGCAGAGCGCCGCCGACCCCCACCGAGTAGGTCAGGGTCAGCCAGAGCGGCAGGCCCATGTCGATACCGGATTTGAGCAGCGCCGCCGTCAGCGGCACGTTATCCAGCAGCGCCGAGATCAGCCCCACCAGGTAGTTGGCGCCCAGGGTCGGCAGGGCCTGGTAGAGCCTTGGCAGATGGGCCAAGGTCCCCAGCTCCTTGAGCATGCCTACCAGCAGCAAGACCCCCAGGAAGAACAGCAGGGTGTCGAACTCGATGCGGCGCACATAGTCGAGGATGGGCTCGTCGCGGTTGAGGAACTGCACCACCAGGAACATCAGCGACAGCCCGAACAGGAAGCTCAGCACCGGCGGTATGCCGAAGGCGACATTGGCCCCCAAGGTGCCGAGGATGGTGAGGCCGAACAGCACCGCTATGGCCAGATCCGCCTGTTGTACCGGCACCTCGCGCTTCTGGGTCACCAGCTCGCCGGCCAGGGGCCTGGCCAGCAACAGCGCCAGCAACAGCACAGAGCCCAGGGCCGGCAGGCTCAGCAGCACCAGGTCCACTATGCCCACCTTGCCTGCCAGGAAGATCATCAGGGTGGTGACGTCCCCGGTGATGAGGGCGGCACCGCCGGCGTTGACGGCGAACACCACCAGCACCACGTAGCGCAGCAGCTTGTCGGTGGGCAGCTTGAGGCTGGCCAGCACCGAGATGCAGACCAGGGTGGAGGTGATGTTGTCGGCCATAGAGGAAAACAGGAAGGCGCCGGTGCCGGTCAGCAGCATCAGTTTCCGTTCGCTGAGCCGTGCCGGCAGCGCCCTTTGCACCAAGGCGTCGATGATGCCCTTGCTGGAGAGGTAGGAGACGAAGGTCATGGCCGCCATCAGGAACAGCCAGAGGCTGGCGATGTCCAGCAGGTTGCCGTTGAGGGCCTTCATCAGGCCAGCTTGGCCTAGTCCCGGCGGCGGCACCGCGAAGTAGAGCACCCACACCAGGGTGCCGAAGAAGAGGGTGGTCTTGGCCTTGTCGACATGGGTGAGGTCCTCGATGACGATGGACAGGAAGCCCAGCGCCACCAGCACCAGCAGTATGATCGTCATGGAGTCCTTCCGTTGCAGGCCGCAACGGCAGTGTAGCCGCTGGCCTCAGCGGCCCGCCAGCCAGGCCTCCAGTTCGGGCGCCGGCAATGGCCGGGCGAAATGGTAGCCCTGGCCCTCGTCACAGCCCAGCGCCACCAGGCATTGCAGCTGCTCCTGGGTTTCGATGCCTTCTGCCACCACCCGCATGCCCAGGCCCTGGGCCAGCTCCAGTACGGCGCGGATCACCGCCACCGAATCGCCGTCGCCGGGCAGCTTGGCCACGAAGCTGCGGTCCAGCTTGAGGATGTCGAAGTGCAGCTCGGTCAGGTAGGACAGGGCCGAATAGCCGGTGCCGAAGTCGTCCAGGGCCAGGCGGATGCCGCTCTTTTGCAGCCTGGCTACCTGGCGAGCCGCCCCTTCCTTGCCCGACAGCAGGGTGGACTCGGTCAGTTCCAGCTCCAGGCGGTTGCTGTCCAGCCCCAGCTCGGCCAGCAGGGCCGCCACCTGGCCAGGTAGGTCCTGGCTCTGGAACTGGCGCACCGAGAGGTTGACCGCCATCTGCAGGTCTATGCCCTTGGCCTGCCAGGCCTGCTGCTGGGACAGGGCTTCCCGCAGCACCCAGGCTCCCAGGGTGCTGATCAGACCGGTTTCCTCGGCCAGGGGAATGAAGTCACAGGGCGGGATGTTGCCCAGCTGCGGGTGCTGCCAGCGGGCCAGGGCTTCCACCCCCACCACCTGGTTGCTGGCGAGATCGACCCGTGGCTGGTAGGCCAGGCTCAGGCCCTCTTCCTGCAAGGCCTGGCGCAGGCCGTGCTCCAGGGCCAGGCGGCGCTGGGCGGCGGCGTTCATGGCGTTGGTGTAGTACTGGAAGTTGCCGCGGCCCCTGGACTTGGCGTGATACATGGCGGTGTCGGCGTAGCGCACCAGGGTGTCGGGGTCCGTGCTGTCCTGGGGATAGAGGGCGATGCCGATGCTGGGGCTGATGTTGACCCTGTGGCCTGCGAGATCCATGGCCGGCTCCAGCACCTGGACCACCTTTTCCGCCACCAGGGTGGCGGTCAGCAGTTCCTTGACGTCCTCGAGGATGATGGTGAATTCGTCGCCTCCCAGGCGCGCCACAGTGTCGTAGCTGCGCACGGCGCCGCAGAGGCGCCTGGCCACTTCCTTGAGTAGCTTGTCGCCAAACTGGTGGCCCAGGGAGTCGTTGACGTGCTTGAAGCGGTCGAGATCCAGGAACAGCAACGCCACCAGCTGGCCCGAGCGCCTGGCCCTGGCCATGGCGTGGCCGAGGCGGTCATGGAAAAGGGTGCGGTTGGGCAGGCCGGTCAGGGTGTCGTAGTTGGCCAGGTAGCGCAGCTCCTCCTCTGCCGACTTGCGCTCCGTGATGTCGTTGAAGAGCACCACCAGGTTGGCTCCCTGGGCCTGGTCCTGGGCCCAGTGGATCTCGGCTTCCACCAGCAGCAGTTGGCCTTCGTGGTTAAGGATGCTCAGTTCCCCTGCCCAGTTGCCGTGCTGGAGCAGGGCGGCGCGGATCTGGTTGAGCCTGGCCCGGCGTCCGGCCCTTGGCAGGAACTGCCAGGGGCGGTAGCCCAAGAGAGCGTCCCTTTTTCTGGCCAGCAGCCGCTCCGCCGCCGGGTTGATGCCGATGATGACCAGTTTGTCGTTGGTCACCATCACCCCTTCAGACATGGACTGGGTCACCAGGTCGGACAGTTGCAGCTGCCGCTCCCTGGCCTTGTCGGCGCTGATGTCGCTGTGGGTGCCCACCATCCGCACCACCTCGCCGTCGGGGCTCCTTTCCACCACCTGGCCCCTGTCCTGCACCCAGACCCAGTGGCCGTCGGCGTGGCGCAGCCGGTAGACGCACTGGTAATGGGCATCCTGGCCGCGCAGGTGGCGGCGTACCGCCTTGACGATATCGGCCTTGTCGTCGGGATGCACCAGGCCGGACAGGCCCTGGGGGGTCGGGGCTATGTCCCCTTCGGCGTAACCCAGGAATTCCAGGCCGGTGCGCACCACTGTATGGCTGCGCCAGTCCCAGTCCCAGACCCCGTGCCCAGAGGCCACCATGGCCAGGCGCAAGCGTTGTTCGTTGTCGACCAGTTGCCGGCGCAGCGACAGGCGGCTCTCCCGGCGGCGGCGCCACAGATACCAGCAGCACCAGAGCAAGAGCAGCACCAGCAGGCTTTCCCAGAGCAGGTGGACCGGCTGCCAATACCAGGGCTGGCGTACCCGGATCTGCAGCTCCAGGGGCGGTTGGTGGCTGCTTTCCCGGCTCAGCTGCAACAGGTGGCTGCCGGAAGGCAGGTGGGTGAACACCAGTTCCCTTTCCTGGCCTATGGATTGCAGCTGGCCATCCAGTCGGTACTGGTAGTTGCGCACGTCCCGGCCCAGATCCAGGTCGGCAAAACCGAGGCTGAGGCGCCTTATGGGCGGCGTCAGCACCAGGGGCTGGCCAGGGAGCAGGGCGGTGGGCACCCCGTCCACCGACACCGAGGTCCACTGCAGGGGATAGTGCTCTGCCTGGATGGCGTGTTTGGCCGGTTGCACCTCGGTCAGGCCGTTGACGGCGCCGAAATAGAGCAGGCCGCCCGGTGCCACCCAGAGGCTGTTGCCGTTGTATTCCAGGCTGTACTGGTCGCGCTGGGGCGAATAGAAATGCTGGCGGGCCACGTCGAACAGCGCCAGGCCGCGGTTGGTGGACAGCCACAGCTGGCCGGTTTTGCCTGGGGCTATGGCATAGATGGTGTCGTCGAGCAGGCCAGGCTGCTGTTCCCAGCGACTGAGCCTGCCTTGGGCATCCAGGTGCAGCAGGCCGCTCTGGGTCCCCACCCACCAGCCGTCGCCGTCTGCCAGCAGGCTGCGAACCCGGTGCGCCACCAGGGGCCTTTGCCAGCACTTGGGCTGGGGTCTGACGCGGCAAAGGCCGTCTTCCCGGCCTACCATCAGCGTCTCGCCCTGGCTGGCTATGGCGTAGACGGGGACTGCGTCCTCCACGGCCTGGAAGTGACCGTCCTTCAGCAGCAGCAGCCCTTTGCTGGTGCCCAACCAGAGTTCATTGCCCTTGGCGTACAGGGTCCAGATCCGGGCCTTGGGCAGGCCTTGTGCCTCACCGAAACGTTGCCACTGGCCCTGGGGATCGAGGCGCAGCAGACCCTGGTCGGTGCCCAGCCAGAGGTTCCCCGCCTGATCCTTGGCCAGGGCCGAGACGATCAGGAAGAGGCTGGCCGGATCCTCGCCCAACAGGGCGGCCAAGGGCTGCCGATAGGAGTGGTAGTGGCCCTGGGGATCCAGGCGTTTGAGGCCCTCCCCCAGGGTGCCCAGCCAGAGGCCCTGGTCGTCGCCGAGGATGGCCCTGATGTTGTTGGCGGCCTGGCTGGTGCCGTCCAGGAAATAACGGATGGCCCTGTTGTGGTCGGGCAGGTGCACCACGCCGCTGGTGGCGGTGCCGATCCACAGTTGCCCCTCGGAATCGGCAAAGGCGCTGAGGGACCATTGGATCAGCTCGCCCTTCGGCCCCTGCATCAGGGACTCGGTCAGGCCAAGGTCCGGGTCCAACCAACGCAGACCCTGGTGGCTCTGGATGAGGTAGAAGTGGCCCTTATGGTCGCTGACCAGGGCTATGGCCCGGGCACTGCCGGCCCAGCTCAGTCGAGGCTTCAGGCTGCCGCCATGCCACTGCCAGAGCCGGCCGGGGCCGGCCAGCCAGGCCTCGCCTTGCTGATCCAGGGCCAGGGCCTGCAGGCGGACGTCGTCGGCCTTCTTGACCAGGGTCTGGTCCTGCAGCTGCCAGAGCCCCCCTTGGCTGTCCAGGGTCCAGAGTTCGCCATGGCCTGCCGCCAGGGCGAGGATGGCGCCCGGCATCATCAGCCGCCACTGCTGGTTGGCCATGGACAGGCGCCAGAGCCCGGCCCTGGTGCCGACGAATATTTGGTCCCCCAGGCTGGCCAGCTGGGTGACGGGAGCCTCTTTCCAGGGCTGGGGCAGGCTCTGGAAGAACTGGCCGTCGTAGCGCTGCAGGCTGCCGTCGGCGGCCCCTATCCAGAGGCCGCCCTTGTCGTCCCCGCCGAGGGCGGTCAGGTGTTCGGAGTTGAGGCTGAAGGGATCGCTGGAGTCGGCGTGGAAGACCTGGAGCTGGCGGCCGTCGTAGCGGTTGAGGCCGTCCTGGGTGGCGAACCAGAGGAAGCCCTTGGCGTCCCGGTAGATGGCGCTGACCGAATTCTGGCTGAGGCCTTGGGTGACATCCAGCACCTGTGGCGGCAGGTAGGGCGCCGCCGTCAAGGGGGCCGCCCTCAAGGGCAGGGACAGCAGCAGGAGGAGAAGCAGGCGTATGTGCAGTGCGGTCAACCGGCCAGGGGAGTTCATAAAAACTATTATCAAGTTGTAACAGGGATGAAGGCAAGGAGTAGCCATCTTGCTGGTGATCAAATTTTATTCGGCAGTGCCGGGGCGGCAGCCATGGCCTTAGCCACGCTTTATTGCCGGGCCCAGTTGGGGATGGAAGCCCCCCTGGTGACGGTGGAGGTGGATATCGGCAACGGCCTGCCCGCCTTCGCCTTGGTGGGCTTGCCCGAGGCCTCGGTGCGGGAGGCCAGGGAAAGGGTCAGGGCCGCCATCCTCAATGCCGGCTTCGAATTTCCTGCGCGGCGCATCACAGTCAACCTGGCGCCGGCGGAGCTGCCCAAGGAGGGAGGCCGTTTCGACCTGGCCATAGCCCTCGGCATCTTGCAGGCGTCCAACCAGCTGCCTGCCAAGGTGTTGGACGGCATCGAGTGTTTTGGCGAGCTGGCCCTGTCCGGCGAGCTGCGCTCCTGCCAAGGCCTGTTGCCCGCCCTGTTGGCCTGCAAGCAGGCGGGGCGCTGCGCCCTCTATCCCCAGGCCAACGAGGCCGAGGCCCAGCTGCTGAAGGATCTCCAGGCCCATGGCGCCCCGGACCTGCTGGCGGTCTGCGCCCATGTCGCCGGGCAAAGAGCTTTGCCTCTGACGTCCACCCCGGTGCCAGATGGCACGGCTGTCGACGAAGGTGCCCTCTCCCTCAACGACGTGGTGGGCCAGGCCCAGGCCAAGCGGGCGCTGCTGGTGGCGGCGGCCGGCGGCCACCACCTGCTGTTCATAGGGCCCCCCGGCACCGGCAAGTCGATGCTGGCCAGGCGCCTGCCGGGACTGCTGCCACCCCTTGGGGAAGGCCAGGCCCAGGAGGTGGCGGCCATCCATTCCCTGGCCGGCAAGCCCCGCGACCAGGGCCATTGGCGCCTGCCGCCCTGGCGTAGCCCCCACCACACCGCTTCTGCCGTGGCCCTGGTGGGGGGCGGCTCAGTGCCGCGGCCGGGGGAGATCTCCCTGGCCCACCAAGGCGTACTCTTCCTCGACGAGCTGGCCGAGTACGAGCGCAAGGTGCTGGACGCCCTGCGCGAGCCCCTGGAAACGGGAGAGGTGAGTATCAGCCGCGCCGCCCAGCAGGCCCGTTTCCCGGCCCGGTTCCGGCTGGTGGCCGCCGCCAACCCCTGCCCCTGCGGCCATTTCGGCAACCCGCGCCGGCCTTGCCGTTGCAGCCCTGACCAGATCCGCCGCTACCTGGCCCGGCTGTCCGGGCCCTTTCTGGATCGCATCGACCTGCAGGTGGAGGTCGCCATGCTGCCGCCGGGCAGCCTCAGCGGTTCGGCCCAGGCCGGGCCGACCATGATCGAGCTGCGGGAAAAGGTGGCGGCTTGCCAGCAGCGCCAATGGGCGCGCCAGGGTTGCCTCAACGCCGATCTGGAAGGGGAAGCCATGCGGGAAGCCTGCGCCCTGGGCCCTGAACTGGCCCAGTGGTACGACGCCACCCTCCAGGCCCTGGGCCTCTCGGCTAGGGTCCATCACAAGCTGCTGAAGGTGGCCAGGACCCTGGCGGATTGGCAGCGCGCCGAGGCCATAGGCCAGCTGCACCTGGCCGAGGCCCTGCAATACAGGGCCATGGACAGGTTGCTGGCGGGTCTTTAGAGATTGAGCTGGGCCGCTGGCTTCCACCTGGAACACCTGCTCCTGGCTCAGGCGCAATGCGCTTAGGTAAGCTGCCTAGAGGTTAAGCTGGGTCAGTACCTGTTGCTGGACACCGGCTTCCACCTGGAACACCTGCATCAGGTAGCGCAGGAAGTTCTCGTCGTCGCACATGATCTTGCCGGGGCTGTCGGTGATCTTGGCCACCGGCTGGCCGTTGAGGCGGGTCAGCTTCATGACGATGTTCATGGGCTCGTTGGCGCCGAAGTCCCCCATCAGCCAGGTGCCTATGCCGAAGGCGGTGTTGATGCGGCCGTGGAAGTGGCGGTAGATGTGCACGGCCCGCTCGAAGTTGAGGCCGTCGGAGAACACCAGCCGCTTGGTGCCGGGATCCACGTCCAGCTCTTCCAGGCGCGATATGATCTTCTCACCCCAGGCGATGGGATCGCCGCTGTCGTGGCGGAAGCCGTCATAGAGCTTGGCCAGATACCTGTCGAGGTCCCGGCAGAAGGCGTCGACGCCGATGACATCGGTCAGTGCCACCCCCAGATCGCCCCTGTACTCCTTGACCCAGTTCTCCAGGGCCATCTTCTGGCTGTCCACCAGCCGGTAGTTCAGCGCCTGGTGGCTCTGCAGCCATTCGTGGGCCATGGTGCCCTGGCAGCGCAGCCCCAACTCCCTGGCCAGGTGCGGGTTGGAGGTGCCGACGAAGTTGTCGGGCAGGGCGACCTTGAGCTGTTCCAGCACCAGCTTCTGGGCCTGGTAGCTGAAGCGGCGGCGGGTGCCGAAGTCGGTGAACAGAAAGTCCGAGAGGTCCACCTTGTCGCCATAGGCCTCCAGCTGGCGGATCTTGGCCTGGGTGCTGCGGTGTATGGTCTCGCTGTCCACCTCCGGGTAGCGGCTGCGGTTGCGGACCTCGGAGACGGCGGCCAGCACCGGTATCTCCAGGGGCGAGACATGCAACAGGGGCCCGTTGGCCTCGATCACCAGTTGGCCGTCCTGGGTGCTGACCTTGAGGAAGTGGGGGTTGAAGCGAAAAAGGCGCAGGAATTCCAGGTAGTCGGGCTTGAGGAAGGGGTAGTGCTGGCGAAGGTGGGCCAGCTGATCCTCGGTGGCGTAGAGCTGGGCCAGGGCCTCGAACTCTTCCCGCAGCGGCGCCACATAGGGGCTCAAGTCCTCGTCGCTTCTACAGCGGAAGGTCCAGCGGGCCTGGGTGCCGGGCTGTTGGTGCAGGTAGGCCTGCTGCATGGTGAGCTTGTAGAAGTCGGTGTCCAGCAGGCTCTGGACGGCGGTGCGGCCAAACATCTCAGGGCTTTTCCTTGTTGAGCAGGGACTGGAGGGCGGCGGCGTCGGCCACCAGATGGATGCCGGCAGCCTGCATCTCGGCCTTGGCCGCCTCTGCGCCCTCCGGGCTGATGGCGCGGCAGGCGGCCAGGTTCAGGTAGACGGCGAAGCCGGCCTCGGCCAGCTGCAAGGCCGTGGTCTTGACGCAGAAATCCAGGGCCAGGCCCCCCACCAGCACCTTGTCCACACCCTTGGCGCTCAGCCATTCGATGACGCCGGTGGAGATGCGGTTGCCGAGGTCGTGGTAGCAGGCGCCGTAGGGGTGCATGTCGGCCTCCACGCCCTTGTAGACCAGGAAGTCGTAGTCCCGGGGTGCCGGCAGGCCAGGTACCAGCTCGAAGCCTTCGGTGCCGGGCTCGGCGTGGCGTACCCAGGTCAGATCGCTGTCCGGGTAAGGCAGGGGCTGGAGCATCTCGCCGTGGCTGGCCACCACCCACTTGGCCCGGGGGCTGTGGGCGTCCTTGGAGGCGAGGCGGAAGTCGGCGAGGGCGGCCTGGGCGTTGAGTTCGGCCGCTATCTGGTGGCCGCCCGGAACCGGCAGCTCGTTTGGGCAGAGGGGGGTGAAGGTGCGCTGGGCGTCGACGTCGAACGAGGCGATCATGGCGGCCTCCTGGTGACGGGTTTCCCTGCACTATACAAAAAAGCGCGCCGGAGCGCGCTTTTCACAGGGAGGCCGGGCTTAACCCAGGGCCTTCTTCATGAAGTTGGGCAGGGCCATGGCGCCCTGGTGGATGCCGCTGTTGTAGTAATGGGTCTCGAAGGCCTGGGCGTCGGCGTCGGCACGGCGGAAGTCGCCGAAGGCCTCGCCCTTGCGGGCCAGGGTGCAGCTCCACCAGCCGGAGGGGTAGAGGGGCTGGGGGAAAGGCAACGTCTGGAAGGCGTCGAAGCCGGCCTTGGCCATCTCGCTGCGCATTTCCTGGATCAGCTTGATGTGCAGCAGCGGGCTTTCGGACTGTTGCACCAGGATGCCGCCGGGGCGCAGGGCGCGCAGGCACTCTTCATAGAAGGCGCGGTTGAAGAGACCTTCGGCCGGGCCGACCGGGTCGGTGGAATCGACGATGATGATGTCGACGGAGGCGCTGCCCTGGTCCTTCATCCACTGGATGCCGTCGATGAACTTCAGCTCGGCGCGGGGGTCGTTGTTGGACTCGCACAGCTCCGGGAAGTAGATCTCGGAGAGGCGGGTGACGTTCTCGTCGATGTCGATCTGCACGGCCTGCTCGACGCCGGGGTGCTTGAGCACTTCGCGCAAGGTGCCGCAGTCGCCGCCGCCGATGATCACCACCACCTTGGGGTCGGCGTGGGTGTAGAGGGCCGGGTGGCTCATCATCTCGTGGTAGAGGAAGTTGTCACGGCTGGACACCATGGTGCAGCCGTCGATGACCATCAGCTTGCCCCAGTCGGTGGTGTCGTACATCTCTGTGGTCTGCCAGTCGGACTGGCGGCTTTCCAGGTGGCCGGTGATGCGCAGGGAGAAGGCGCTGCCGTCACGGTCGCTGACCTCGGTGAACCACTGCTTGGCATCCAGTTGTGACATGTCTTTTGTCTCCATCGACGGGGGTCAAAAAAAGAGCGCGCATTGTGCCGCCCCTTGGTGGCGGGCACAATGGATTTTGCGCACATTTTAGCTGCATAGGTATTCGGGGATCATTACAATACGCCCCCTAAAATTCCTTGCGGCCATAGGAGCTGCTACTCATGTCAAACTGGACCCTGGACAAAGCCCGCAATCTCTACGGTGTCGCCCATTGGAGCGACGGTTATTTCGACATCGACAACAAGGGCGAACTGGTTGCCTTTCCCGATCGAAACCGTAACAGGGCCGGGGTCCGATTATCCGACCTGGTGCAGGACCTCAAGGATCAGGGCCTGTCCCTGCCGGTGCTGGTGCGCTTCAACGACATCCTCACCGACCGCGTCAAGCGCCTGACCAGCGCCTTCGCCAAGGCCGTGGACAACTTCGAGTACAGCGGCACCTACCACGCCGTCTATCCCATCAAGGTCAACCAGCAGAAGTCCGTCGTCGAAGGCCTGCTGGCCGCCAGCCCCCACGTCGGCCTGGAAGCGGGCTCCAAGCCTGAGCTGATGGCGATCCTGGGCGTGGCCACCCGCCCCATCACCATGGTCTGCAACGGCTACAAGGACTCCGAATTCCTGCGCCTGGCCCTGATCGGCCGCCGCCTGGGCCACAAGGTCTATGTGGTGGTGGAGAAGCTGTCCGAGCTGAAAAAGCTGCTCAACGAGAGCAAGGACATGGGCATAGACCCCCTGGTCGGGGTGCGGGTACGCCTCAACTCCGTGGGCAAGGGCAAGTGGCAGAACACCGGCGGCGAGAAGGGCAAGTTCGGCCTGGCCGCCCACCAGGTGCTGGAAGCGGTGGAGATGCTGCGCGAAGCCGGCAAGCTCGACTGCCTGAAATTGGTGCACTTCCACATCGGTTCTCAGGTGGCCAACATCCAGGACATCCAGGGTGCCCTCAAGGAATGCGCCCGCTACTACGCCGAACTCCGTGAACTGGGCGTGCCCCTGGACGTGGTGGACGTGGGCGGCGGCCTGGGCGTGGACTACGAAGGCTCCCGTTCCCGCGGCAACTGCTCCATGAACTACACGGTGGACGAATACGCCGCCAAGGTGGTCCATGCCCTCAAAGAGATCTGTGTTGCCCGCGAACTGCCTGAGCCGGACGTTATCACCGAATCCGGCCGCGCCATGACAGCCCACCACGCCGTGCTGGTGACCAACGTCATAGACGTGGAGCGCGCCCCCGGCGAGCGCCAGTTCGAGGAACCGGCCGAAGACGCCCCCGCCGTGCTGCGGGACCTGTGGCGCACCCTGGATCTCATCAACGACGAGCCGCCGCTCGAGAACTACCACGACGCCGTCTACTTCCTGTCCGAAGCCCACAGCATGTACACCCATGGCCTGCTGAAGATCCAGGAATGGGCCCTGGCCGAACAGATGTACTTCGCCATCTGCCGCGGCGTGCGTGAGCAGCTCAACCCCCGCAGCCGCGCCCACCGCCCCGTGCTGGACGAGCTCAACGAGAAGCTGGCCGACAAGCTGTTCTGCAACTTCTCGTTGTTCCAGAGCATGCCTGACGTCTGGGGCATAGAGCAGCTGTTCCCGATCATGCCGGTCAGCCGTCTGGACGAGGCCCCCAGTGCCCGCGCCGTCATTCAGGACATCACCTGTGACTCCGACGGCCAGATCAACCAGTACGTGGACGCCGAAGGCATCGAATCCAGCCTGCCGCTGACCGGCTACCAGCCGGGCGACGACTACCACATCGGCATCTTCATGGTCGGCGCCTACCAGGAGATCCTGGGCGACCTGCACAACCTGTTCGGTGACACCGACTCTGTGCACGTGCAGCTCACCAAGGACGGCTACCGCTTCGACGCCGCCCAGAAGGGCGACACAGTCGCGGACGTGCTGCGCTACGTCAGCTTCGATCCCAAGGGCCTGATCCAGGGCTACCGCCGCCAGCTGGCTGCCGCCAACCTGAGCGACAGCGAGCGCCAGCAGTACGGCGCCGAGCTGGAAGCCGGCATCCACGGCTACACCTACTTGGAGGATTGATGCTGGCGTTCCTGCCCGCCTTCCTGAAAGGCCCCCTGGCGGTGTTGGGCTATGTGCTCAACACCCTATTCTGGTTCCCCCTGGCGATGCTGCTGGGGGTGATCAAGCTGCTGCTGCCGATAACGGTGATCCGCAACGGCTGCAACTGGCTGCTGGACAGGGCGGCGACCCTCTGGATCGCCATCAACAATGCCAACCAGCGGCTTTTCTCCCGCACCCGTTGGGTGGTGGAAGGCCTGGAAGGGCTGAAGAGGAAGGATTGGTACCTGGTGGTGGCCAACCACCAGTCCTGGGTGGACATACTGGTGCTGCAGCGGCTGTTCAACGGCCGCATCCCCTTCATCAAATTCTTCCTGAAAAAGGAATTGCTGTACGTGCCCTTCCTGGGGCTCTGCTGGTGGGCCCTGGACTTCCCCTTTATGCGCCGTCATTCACGGCAGCAGATTGCTGAGAATCCTGCCCTGGCCCAGCAGGACATAGACACCACCCGCGCCGCCTGTGAGAAGTTCAGCCAGCTGCCGGTGACGGTGATGAACTTCGTCGAAGGCACCCGTTTCACGGCCGGCAAGCACCACAAGCAGGCCAGCCCCTACGGCCATCTGCTCAAGCCCAAGGCCGGCGGCATCGGTTTCGTGCTGTCCGCCATGGGCGACAAGCTGCACAAGTTGCTGGACGTGACCATCTGCTACGGCAAGGAGATCCCCAGCTTCTGGGACTTCATCAGCGGCAAGGTCAAAACCGTCCATGTTAAGGTGCGGGTGTTACCGATTGACGACAAATTGCTCGGTGATTATGTTGGTGACCCTCAATACAAGGCCCGCTTTCAAGAATGGGTCAACCAGTTGTGGGCCGACAAGGACGCCACCCTGGCCCAGATGAAAGTGCGATAGATAGGTTTCCATGCTCAGTTTCTTGCCCAGATTCATCCTGATGCCGCTGATGGCGGTGCTGCTCTGCCTCAACGTCGCCTTCGGCGGCGGCATGGTCATGCTGCTCTCCATTCCCAAGCTGATCCTGCCCATTCCCGCCTGGCGCCGCTTCATGACCACCGTCATGGAACTCTGCATCCGCGCCTGGAGCCTGATGAACATGGCCATATTGCGCCTGGGCAACAAGGCCCAGTGGCAGATCACTGGCCTGGAGCAGGTGAAGAAGGACGGCTGGTACCTGATGATGGCCAACCACTTGTCGTGGCTGGACATCATAGTGCTCTACGGCGTCGCCGGCGGCCGTCTGCCGCTGCCCCGCTTCTTCCTCAAGCGCGAACTGATCTTCGTGCCCTTCCTGGGCCTGGGCTGCTGGGCTATGGACATGCCCTTTATGCGCCGTTATTCAACGGCCTACCTGAAGAAGCATCCCCATAAGAAGGGCAAGGACATCGAGGCCACCGCCAAGGCCTGCGCCAAGCTCAAGCACCACCCCTCCACCATGATCAACTTCGTGGAAGGCACCCGCTCCACCGCCGAGAAGCTCCGCAAGCGCAGGAGCCCCTACCAGTACCTGCTGCCGCCCAAGGCCGCCGGCATCGCCTATGCGCTGTCGGCCATGGGCCAGCAGTTCGACAAGGTGCTGGACGTGACCCTGGCCTACCCCGGTTCTGAAGGCCACATAGGCCGCGACGTGCTGAGCGGCAAGCTCAGGACCATAGTGGTGGACGTGGAGGCCCTGCCGGTGACCGACAGGGTGATAGGGGACTACTTCAACGACGTGGACTTCAAGCGCGGCTTCCAGGGCTGGCTCAACGAGCGTTGGCAGCTCAAGGATCGCAAACTGGCGGCCCTGACCCAAAGCGAAGAGGCCCCTGCCGCCCTGTCCGAACAGACCAGCTGAAAGGCCGGTCACTTGACATCCGCCGTCCATTGTCGGAGCTTAACGAGACGTTAACAGTGTGCGGCGGACATGTCTCCCGAACAACTTCTCAGGCAACTGGTACGGAACACGGATCGCCTCTTCGGTGAGGCCTTCTTTGAAGCGCTGGTGGCGAACCTGGGCCAAGCCCTCAAGGTTCGCCACGTCTCACTGACCCGGCTCCTGGAAGACCAAAGCGCCCTCACCCTGGCCGTCTGGAACGACGGCCCACCGCCCCAACTGAGCCGCTGCGATCTCAGCCGCTCCCCTGGCCTCCAGGCCTGCAGCCAGAAAGAACCCAGCTATATCTCCAGCGGCGTGCTTGAACGCTACCCGGACGATCCCCTGTTCAAGGCCCTCAAGGCCGAGGCCTACTTCGGGGTGCCGCTCTTGTCCCGCCAGGGGCGGGTCCAGGGCCTGCTGGCCCTGGCGCACACCCAACCCCTGGAGCTGGAGGAGGCCGACCAGTTGCTGTTGGAGCTGCTGGCGGACAGGGTGGAGGCGGAACTGGACCTGCTGGACGCCGAGGCCCAGCGCCGCCGGCCCGACCTGCTGGAGCCCGACCAGCGGGACCTGATGGCCATGGTGGCCAGCCGCACCAACAACCTGGTCTATATCCGCAACGCCCAGGACCAGATCACCTGGGTCAACGACGCCTTCACCCGCATCACCGGCTACCGCCGCGAAGATGCCCTTGGCCAGCAGCCGGCCGACTTGCTGCTGGGTCCAGAAAGGCCGCGGGTAGAGCAGATGATAAGCCGGCGCCAGGGCTTCCAGCTGGAAGCCAAGAGCTTTCGCAAGGACGGCAGCGCCTTCTGGCTCAAGGCCGACGTCCAGCCCCTGTTCGACGAGGGCGGGGAATTCCTGGGCCATATGATCATCGGCAACGACGTCACAGAACTGCGCCAGGCCGAGGAAGTGCTGGCCCAGAGCAACGCCCGACTGGAAGAGGAAGTGGCCAAGCGCACCCAGGACCTCAGCCAGGCCAACCTGGAGCTGCAGCTGGCCATGGAACAACTGGTGCAGTCCCGGAAGTTGGCCTCCCTCGGCGCCCTGGTGGCGGGCATAGCCCACGAACTCAACACCCCCATGGGCAACGCCCTGACGGTGGCCACCAGCCTGGAAGGCTCTGGCCGTGAGCTGCAGGCCGCCCTGGACAGCAACGCCCTGACCCGCAGCGGCCTGGCCGGCTACGTGGACAGGGTCAACGAAGGCTGTCGCCTGATCAGCCGCAGCCTGACCCGCAGCGCCGAACTGGTCAGCAGCTTCAAGCAGGTGGCGGTGGACCAGTCCAGCACCATGAGGCGCGGCTTCGACCTGGCCCTGGTGCTGGAAGAAACCCTGGCCACCCTCAAACCCGGCATCCGCAAGTTGCCCATCGACCTGGCCCTGGACTGCCCGGCCCTGGAGATGGAAAGTTATCCCGGCCCCCTGGAGCAGGTGGTCACCAACCTGGTGCTCAACGCCGTCACCTACGCTTTCAAACCGGGCCAGCCCGGCCAGATCCGGCTTTCGGTCGAGGACAAGGGCAAACAGGTGACATTGCAGGTGGCGGACGACGGCAAGGGCATAGACCCCGAGATCCTCGACAACGTCTTCGACCCCTTCGTCAGCAGCCAGCTGGGCCAGGGGGGCAGCGGCCTCGGCCTCTATATCGTCTACACCCTGGTGACCGGCGTCTTGGGTGGCCAGATCCAGTTGACCAGCAGTAGTCAGGGCACCCGCTTTACCCTGACCTTGCCCAAGGTGGCGCCTTTGAGGGAACAGCATGACAGGTGAAGAAGACAAGCTGGTATTCGCACTGGAAGACGAACAGCAGCCGGTGGCCGGCAGTTGGCAGTTGCTGGTGGTGGACGACGACCAGGAAGTGCACCAGAGCACCCGCTTCGCCCTGGGCGAACTGCGTATCCTGGGCCGGCCCCTGAACCTGCTCCATGCCCACAGCGCCGCCGAGGCCGCCGAGATACTGCGCCAGCACCAAGACATCGCCGTGGTGCTGCTGGACGTGGTGATGGAAAGCACCGCCGCCGGCCTGGAGTTGGTGCGGCTGATCCGCCAGGAGCTGGGCCTGACCAAGGTCAGGTTGGTGCTCCGTACCGGCCAGCCCGGCTACGCCCCCGAGCTGGAAGTGATAGAGCGCTTCGACATCAACGACTACCGTACCAAGGGCGAACTGACCCAGGCGCGGCTGGTAGCCACCCTGACCACGGCCCTGCGCGCCTACCAGCAGATCGACACCATAGAACACAGCCGCCAGGGCCTGGAGCTGGTGGTCAAGGCCTGCAACCAGCTGATGAAGTTCAAGGGCCTGGCCGACTTCTCCAAGGGCGTGCTGACCCAGATCGCCGGTTTCCTCGGCCTGCCGCCGGACGGCATCCTCTGCGCCGAATACGAGGCGGAGGCCGGCTGGTGGGTGGTGGGCGCCGCCGGCCGCCTGGCCGAACATATCCACAAGCCCCTGGCCCAGGTGCCAGAGCCCGGCCTGCGCCATTCGGTGGAGAAGGCCGTACTGGAAGCCCGGCACCAGTTCGCCGGCGACCATACGGTGCTCTACCTGGCCAGCGGCAGCCACCAGGGCGTCGTCTACCTGGCCACGGGCCGGCCCCTGAGCGCCGCCGATCGCCAACTGGTGGAGCTGTTCGCCGCCAATATCGCCACCTGCCACGCCAACGTGCGGCTGATGGAGGCCATGTCCAAGGTCGCCTACACGGATCCCTTGACCGGCCTCTACAACAGGGCCGGCATGCAGCAGCAGCTGGATGAAGACGTCGCCCAGGGCCATGCCGCCGTGTTGGCCCTCATCGACCTGGATCAGTTCGCCGACGTCAACGACGCCCTGGGCCACGAAACGGGCAACGGCCTGCTGCTGGCCCTGGCCCGCCGCCTGCAGGAGGCCTTCGGCCAAGAATGCCAGCTGGCCCGTCTCCATGCCGACGTCTTCGCCGTGCTGGGCCCGGCGGCCCTGTTGCAGGCCCAGCAGCTCAGCAGCCTGCTCAACCGCCCCTTTACGGCGAACGGCCAGCAACTGGTGCTGCACCATCACCTGGGGTTCTGCCCCGTCACCGCCGATGCCGGCTCCGGCGCCAACGTGCTGCGCCGGGCCAATATCGCCCTCAACAAGGCCAAGCTGCACCTGGTGGAGCGGGGGATCTGGTTCGACGACTCCATGGAGAGCGACACCGCCGCCCGCCTGGATCTGGTGCGCCGCCTGCGCCAGGCCTTGGACAACGAAGAACTGGCGGTCCACTACCAGCCTCAGATCTGCCTGGACAGCCGCAAGCTGATGGGCATGGAAGCCTTGGTGCGCTGGCCGGGCGGTCCCGGGCCTGGGGACTTCATCCCCCTGGCCGAATACGCCGGCCTCATCATCCCCCTGGGGCTCTTCGTGCTGCGCCGCGCCTGCCGGGAGCTGGCGGCCCTGGACGGGCAGGGGGTCAAGATGCCCCATGTCTCGGTCAACGTCAGCCTGGCCCAGTTCCAGGCCGCAGATTTCATCTCCCAGGTGCTGGCGGCCCTCGAGGACGCCGGCCTGGCTCCCCATCGCCTGGAGCTGGAGATCACCGAGAGCATCGCCATGGAAGACCCCCACGTGGTGGTGCGTACCTTGCGGGAACTCAAGGGCCACGGCATCAGGGTGGCGCTGGACGACTTCGGTACCGGCTACAGCTCCCTGGGCCACCTCAACACCCTGCCCCTGGACCGCCTCAAGATCGACAGGCGCTTCGTCACCGGCCTGGCGCCTGGCCAGGAAGGGCCCCTGATGAGCCTGATCCTGGGGGTGGCCAAGAGCCTCAAACTGGAATCCATCGCCGAAGGGGTGGAGAACAGCGACGAGCTGGCCTGGCTGGAGGCCGCCGGTTGCAGCGGCGCCCAGGGCTACCTCTTCGCCAGGCCCATGGGCAGCCAGGCCCTGGCCGACTGGCTGGCCACCTGGCCCCAGGGCTGAAACAAAAAGCGCGGCCAGGCCGCGCTTTTTCGTGGGGGAGCCGGCTCAGATCTTGGCCATGGCGTCGAGATCCAACAGGTTGGCGTAGGCCAAGAGATCGGGTTCCTGGCAGCCGTCGCATTGCAGCTGCACCATCAGGGTTCCCTTCATCAGGCTGAGGCTCATGTCGTCCGGCTTCAACATGGCGTTGACGCCCTTGACCTTCTTGACCTTGTAGCCGGCCATGACGGCCATGCCGGGGTTGCTGAAGATGCCCATCATGGCCTGCATCATGGGGGAATCCTTGAACAGGGTCAGCTCCAGGCTGACGTCGTCGCCCTTGCGGTAGACCCGGGACACCTGGATGCCGCCGCCCATGATGGCGCCGCTGGTGCTGTCGTTCTGGGCCTCCTCTGCCTGCCAGCCGTCCAGGGGCTGGGGCAGCAGCTTGGTCAGCTGTTGGCCCTGTTCCTGGCGGATCAAGGTGGCGGCGTATTCGAACTGGCCGGCGGCGTTGGAGAGGTCGCCTTTCTGGTAGGCGTCCTGGGCGGCCTTGATGGCGTCGTCTATTTCGCCGGCCTGGCAGGTGAAGGCGGCGCTGGCCAGCAGCGCCAGGGGGATAAGGGCTTTCATGGTCACTCCTTTGACTGAGGTTCGCAGCCAGTGTAGCCCGCCGCCATTTTTTGAACAGCCCCCGGCGGCTATAATGGCGGTTCATTCAGAAAGGGACCCCCCGATGCAAGATTTCCAATTCCCCGACGTCCAGATTGCCTCCGGCCGCCAGGACAGCGCCCTGCTGATCCTGGTGGGCGAGGCCGGCGCCCCAGACGCCCTGGCCTCCCTCAAGGCTTTGGCGCCCAAGGCCGGTGCCTGGCTGCTGGCCGGTGCCCAGCCGACCCTGGTGGTGGCCCCCAAGGCGGTCAAGAGTCCCTTCGAGCGCCACAACCAGGTACGCAAGTGGTTGGCGGTGCTGGGGGATGCCCAGTTCGAGTCTGTGCAGCTCAAAGGCGACGACAAGGACTGGCTGGAGGCCCTGGCCGCCACCCTGCTGGCCCGCCAGCTGCGCCTGCCCAGCTTCAAGAAGGACAAGGGGGAACACCAGGCGCTGCGCCGCATCAGCGTCGAGGGCCCCGAGCTGGACGCCGGCCGCCTGCTGGCCGAGGCCAGGGGCAACGCCCTGGCCCGCTGGTTGAGCGCCCTGCCCGCCTCAGAATTGACCCCGGCCAAGTACCGCACCGTGCTGGAAGCCCTGGCCCGCGACCACGGCTGGCAGCTGGAGATCTTCGACCAGACCCGCCTGGCCGGCCTCGGCGCCGGCGCCTTCCTGGCGGTGGCCCAGGGTTCCGACAACGACGAGGCGGCCATAGTGCGGCTGCGCCACAGGCCCAAGGCGCCCAGCGGCAAGCTGGCCCTGGTGGGCAAGGGCCTCTGCTTCGACACCGGCGGCTACAACCTCAAGACCAGCCACATGTTCGGCATGCACGGCGACATGGGCGGCAGTGCCGTGGCCCTCGGCACCCTGCTGGCACTGACCGAACTGGGCAGCGACCTGGAAGTGGACTGCTGGCTGGCCCTGGCCGAGAACCACATAGGGCCCAAGGCCTACAAGCCCAATGACCTGGTGGTTGCCATGAACGGCACCAGCATCGAGGTGGTGGACACCGACGCCGAGGGGCGCATGGTGCTGGCCGACACCCTGACCCTGGCCTCCCGCGAGAAGCCCGACCTGGTGATGGATTACGCCACCCTCACCGGCGCCTGCATCCGCGCCATCGGCACGGCCCAGAGCGGCGTCTTCTCCAACAGGGACGACTGGCGCGAGGCGCTGATCCAGGCCGGCCGCGCCAGCGGCGAGCGGGTCTGGCCCTTCCCTTTGGATGAAGACTACGACGACAACATCGAGTCCGATGTCGCCGACGTCAAGCAGTGCCATCCCGGCACCAGCTGCGACCACATAGACGCGGCCCGCTTCCTGTCCCGTTTCGTGGAAGAGGGAGTCAACTGGGTCCATGTGGACTTGAGCGCCGCCGAGCACAAAGGCGGCCTGGGCCTGGTGGACACCGAGGTCACCGGCTTCGGGGTGCGCTTCACCTTGGCGGCACTGCCGGCCCTGATGAAGTAAGAAGACAAAAAAGGCGCCCCAGGGCGCCTTTTTCGATCACAGCAGCCGCAGCAGCAGCTCGTCAATGTGCATCAGCTCGTCGCTGAGCTGCTGGCGCTGCCAGAGCAGGTCTTGGCGCTCCCTGGGGCTCAGGCCCTGCTCGCAGTGTCGCTCGGGATGCTCCGGTTTGGCCTTGCCCGGCTTCGAAGGGTGCTCCGGCTTCGCCGGCTTGGCGGGCTTTTCCGGTTGACGCCGGGGCGGCTGGCCCTTTTCCCAGGGGGTGGGCCTGGCGTCCCTGTCCTGGGGTGGCGGCACCTTCACCTTCTCTTTGTGGGCCGGTTTGGCCGGCGCCTCATGGGGCTTCTCCGGCGGCGGGCAGGGATGGGGGCGGGCCCGCAGCTGCCTGTCGATGTCGGCGACCTGGCGGCGCAGGTCGCTTTGGCGGTCATAGAGGGACTGGCGGTACTGGTTGCGCTCGAAGAGCTGGCGGCCCTGCTGGTAGCTGTCCAGGAAAGCCTGCTGGGCCGGCCCCTGGCAGACCCCCTGATAGTCCTGGCCCTGGCTGCCGTGGCGGTAGCCCTGGGCCGGGGTGCAGTATTGCCGGTTGCCTTCCACCCAGCCCTGGCTGTAGCCCTGCTGGTCGACGCCGTAGCCGTACTGCTGGCACTGGCTCTGCCAGTAGCCGCTGCGGGCCACCAGGCCGTCGAAACCGTCATTGAGCCCCTGTTGGTGCCAGTTCATGTTGGCGCACTGATCGGCCGTCACGGCGGCACAGCCGCTCAGCAACAGCCCCAGGGCGGCAATTCCTGCCCGCATTCCCCCTCCTTCATCGTTGTTATGGTTTTGCCCAATTGTGCCCCTTTGGCTTGGGGGTGCAAGGCCTTGCCTTCACAGCAGGTGTAGCAGCATCGAATCGATCTGCATCAGTTCCTGGGTGAGCTGCTGGCGCTCCCAGCGCAGCTGTTCGCGCTCGCGATGGCCCAGTTTGCCGTCGCGCAGCCGGTCGTCTATTTCCCCTATCCGCCAGCGGATGTCCCGTTGGCGGTCGTAGAGGGACTGGCGGTACTGGTCCTGCTGATACTGGCGGCGGCCCTTCTCGTAGCCGCCCATGAAGGCGTCCTTGGCGCTGCCCTGGCAGACCCCCTGGTAGTCGTTGCCCAGTCGGCCCTGGCGGTAGCCCTGCTCGGCAGTGCAGTACTGACGGTTGCCTTCGGCCCAGCCGCGGCTGTAATTGCCGGGGTCGACGGTCACCCCTTTGCACTGGCTCTGCCAATAGCCGCTGCGGGCCACCAGGCCGTCGAAGCCGTCCTCCAGCCCCTGCTGGCGCCAGTCGGTGCGGGCGCATTGCTCCGGGCTGACGGCGCAGCCGGCCAGGAGCAGCGGCAGTGTCGCTATCAATAAACGCATGGCGCCTCCTCATCCCCAGCATAGCCGGGCCAGGCTGAACTCCGGCCATAAAAAAGGGGCGCAAAGCGCCCCAAAAGGTTGGTTGGGCAAAACATCGATCAGATGGGCTTACCGTCGCTGTTGAGCTTGGTGACGGGGCCCAGCTTGAGGGTGCGTACCTTGTCCTCGATCTTGCTCAGGTCGCCGACTATGACCCAGGTCATGGCGTCGGGCTTGAGCACGTCCTTGGCGCTGGCACGCACCTGATCCAGGGTCAGGGCCTTGACCCTGGGGCCGTAGCCTTCCAGCCAGGCCATGTCCTTACCCTGGCTCAGGGTCTTGGTGATGGCGCCCAGCAGGGCGTCCTTGGTCTCATAGGCGCCGGGCAGTTTGGCGGTCTTGTTGGCCTGGATCTTGGCCAGTTCGTCTTCCTTGGCCGGGGCCTTGGTCACGTAGTTGGTCAGCTCCTTGCGCATCTCCTGGATGGACTCGCTGGCCTTGTCCACCTGCACAGGGGCGTAGGCGAAGTAGAGGCCCTGGCCCTCGGCCTTGACCCAGGCGGAGCCGGCACCGTAGGACCAGTGCTTGTCTTCGCGCAGGTTCATGTTGAGCCTGGAGGTGAAGGTGCCGCCGATGATGGCGTTCATCACGTCGATGGCGGTGGCCTGGTCACTGTGCTCGGACGGCGCCAGCTGGCCGGCGATGATGGTGGCCTGGGGGCTGCCGGGCTGGTCGATGAGGAAGACGCGGGTCTTGCCTTGGTCGGCGGCCAGGCCCAGTTGCTTCTTGGGCTTGGGCGCAGCCGGTGCCTGCCAGCTGGCGAAGTGTTTCTCCAGCAGCGGCTTGAGCTCGGCTTCGGTGGTGTCACCCACCACCACCAGGCGGGCGTTGTCGGGGCGCAGCCAGGTGTCGTGGTAGGCCACCAGATCCTCACGTTTGAGGGCGGAGATGGAGTCCTTGGTGCCGGAACCGGTCAGGGGCGCGCTGTAGGCGTTGTCCTTGCCGTAGAGCAGGCCGGGCAGGACCCGCAGCGCCATGTTGAAGGGCTGGGCCTTCTCCTGGTTGATGCCCTCTATCCAGCGGGAGCGCTGCTTGTCGATGGCCTCCTGGCTGAAGGCGGGGTGTTCCAGCACCTCACTGATGATATCCAGGGTCGGATCCAGGTTCACCGTCAGGCTGTCGAGGCTGAGGGTGGCGCTGTCCAGGCTGGCGCCGGCGGACCAGTTGCTGCCCAGCTTCTGCATGGCGCTGGACAGGGCTTCGCCGTTCATCTTGTCGGTGCCTTCGGCCAACATGGCCATGGCGAAGCTGGCGGTGCCGGCCTTGTGGCCGTAGTCGGCGGCATAGCCACCGTCGAAGCTCAGCTTCATCTCCACGGTCGGGGTGTCATGGCGTTCGGCCAGGGCCACTTCCAGGCCGTTGGACAGCTTGAACTTGTGCAGGGCCGGCAGGGTCAGTGACGGCAAGGTGCCGACGGCGGGCAGCTTGGAGCGGTCGGCACCGGTCTTGGCGGTCTTGTAGTCGGGCTGGGGCACCACGTTCAGCACGAAGGCGCCGTCGGTCAGCCAGCGGTTGATGACGCCCTGGATGGCGGCCGGGGTGGCGCCTTCCATGTGCTTGAGCTGGGTCTCATAGAAGCCCGGATCGCCGTGGTAGACCATGCCGGAGGCCAGGATGTCGGACTTGCCGCCGAAGCCGCCGATGCGCTCGGCGCCGCGGACCATGTCGGCGGCCTGGCTGAACTGGATGCGTTGCAGTTCCTCGGCGGTGGGGCCGTCCTTCTGCAGCTTGGCCAGCTCTTCATCTATGGCCTTTTCCAGGCGGTCCAGGGACACGCCGGGCTTGGCGTCGGCCATGATGATGAACTGGCCGGCCAGTTGGCGATCGTAGTTGAAGGAGCTGACGTTGCTGGCGATCTGGTCCTGGTCCACCAGGCGCTTGTAGAGGCGGGAGCTCTTGCCCTTGGTGAGCAGGTCGGACAGCAGGCTGATCTCGTCGGAGTCCTTGGTGCCCTGTTCGGCCACGTTCCACACCTTGTAGAGGCGGGCGGCGGGCACATGGTCCTGCATGGTGGCGCGCTTGGTGCCGTGCATCTTGGCCACCCAGGACTTCATCTTCTTGAGCGGCTGGCCGGCGGGGATGTCGCCGAAGTATTTCTCGACCTTGGCCTTGGCCTCGGCCGGGGTGATGTCGCCGGCCAGCACCAGCACGGCGTTGGCGGCGCCGTAGTAGCCTTTGAACCAGGCCTTGACGTCATCCAGGGAGGCGGCGTTGAGGTCGGCCATGGAGCCGATGGTGGTCCAGTGGTAGGGGTGGCCTACCGGGAAGGTCTGGTCGGCCAGGTAGCCGAAGACGCGGCCATAAGGCTGGGCTTCGCCCTGGCGCTTCTCGTTCTGCACCACGCCGCGCTGTTCGTCCAGCTTGGCCTGGTCGATGGCGCCCACCAGGTGACCCATGCGGTCGGATTCCATCCACAGCGCCATGTCCAGGGCCGGGGTGGGAACGTTCTCGAAGTAGTTGGTGCGGTCGTTGCTGGTGGTGCCGTTCATGTCGGTGGCACCGGCCTTTTCGAAGGGCCCGAAGTACTCGTCGTTATAGTGCTCTGAACCGTTGAACATCAGGTGTTCGAAGAGGTGGGCGAAGCCGGTCTTGCCGGGCTTTTCGTCCTTGGAGCCGACGCCGTACCAGACGTTGACGGCCACTATGGGCGCCTTGTGATCCTCATGCACCACCAGGGTCAGGCCGTTGTCCAGGGTGAACACCTGGTAGGGGATCTTGACGTCGGGCAGGTTCTGGGCAGGAGGTTGGGAAGTGGCGGTGGTTTGGGCCGTGGTCTGGCAGCCCGCCAGCAGGACAGTGGCGATGGCCGCCGCCGTCAGGGTCGGTTTCAGGCGCATTGTTTTCCTTCCATAGTGGTTGGCGCAATCCTGAAACGGTACAAGAAAGCCCGGCGCCGGGACAGGGCCGGCGCCGGGCTTAAATGTAACAAAAAGTGGCCTCAGCCCTGCTGGTTGAGGTTCTGGATGAAGCGCTCGGATTCGTTGACGGCCCTCTGCATCTCCTTGATAAGGCTATCAACTTGTTTCTCTATGGAGCCCAGCTCGCCCTTGAGGGAGCCGATGGCACGGGCGTTAAGGTTATGTTTCAGGAACAGCACCTGGTCATGGAACTTGGCCAGCACCGGCGGCATCTTGGCCTCGGCCTTGCGCATGGCCTTGAGCAGGCTCTGGTAGCGGCGCTTGGTGTCGGCCAGGGTGTGGGCCGAGGCGGCCCTCAGGCTGGGGGAGCTGTACTGGTCCAGCTCGCCCTGCCATTCCTCGAACAGGGCTTCGGCCACGTCCTGGACGGCGTCGATGCGGTCTGACACTTCCTTGGCCGCCTTCTCCGAGTCCTCGTACTGGCTGGACAGCTCGTCGTAGCGCTTCTCCAGATCTTCACTGCCTTCCACCTTGACCACGGCGCGGAAGTGCTCCAAGGCGTCCTTGAACTGCTTCTGGGCATCCTGCTGGGCCTCGCCGGCCGCTTCCACCCGGTCGGCCAGGATGTCGCGCTTGTGGATGCCGACCTTTTCCATGGTCGCGTAATAGGCGCTTTGGCAGCCGCTCAGGCTGAAGAGGGCCAACAAGGCCAGTAAGGGGGCGCGCATCTCGGATCCTTTGCGGCAAGTATTTGGTGTTAGAGTAAAAGGCAGTAAGTCGATGAGCAACCCAAGCCGATGGATCTGCCGAACTGGAACGTTTTCTGGGCCCATATCAAGGGCTTCGTTACCCGGGTCAGGGAAGACAAGCTGACCTTGCATGCAGGGGCCATGGCCTACATCAGCCTGCTGTCCCTGGTGCCTTTGGTGGCGGTGCTGTTCAGCCTTTTTTCCGCCTTCCCCGGCTTCGAGCAGATCAAGGGCCAGTTGCAGAGCTTCGTCTTCGACAACTTCGTGCCCGCCGCCTCCGACGTCATCTCCCAGCAGGTGCAGGGTTTCGCCACCAACGCCTCCAAGATGACGGCGCTGGGCATAGTGTTCCTGGTGGTCACGGCCCTGGCGCTGATCAGCTCGGTGGACAGGACCATCAACCAGATCTTCCGTATCCACAAGGGCCGGCGCTGGTCCGTGGCCTTCGCCATCTACTGGTCGGTACTGACCCTGGGGCCGCTGCTGATGGGGGCTTCCCTGGCCATCACCTCCTATGTGGTGGGCATGGAGGTGTTCCAGCAAGGGGCCCTGTCCGGGGTGCGCACCTCCCTTATCCGCCTGGCGCCTTTCCTGGCCTCCTGGGCCGCCTTCATGGTGCTCTACCTGTTGGTGCCCAACAAGAGGGTCAAGGTGCGCCACGCCGTGGGCGGCGCCGTGCTGGCGGCGGTGCTGTTCGAGTTTTCCAAGCGGGCCTTCGCCTTCTACGTGGCCCAGGTGCCGTCCTACCAGCTGATCTACGGCACCCTGGCGGCCATACCCATTTTATTTTTCTGGATTTACCTCTGCTGGCTGATCGTGCTGCTGGGGGCGGAGTTGACCGCCTACCTCACCGAGTGCGACGAGAACCTGCAGGAAGAGGAGAGCGACGATGCGGACACTGTTGCCTGAGATAACCCCCAACTGGCAGCAGTGGCTGCCGGTGGGGGACGGCCATGAACTCTACGTGGAAGAAGTGGGCAACCCCCAGGGGCTGCCGGTGGTGGTGCTGCACGGCGGCCCCGGCGCGGGTTGCAACGAGACCATGCGCCGCTTCTTCGACCCGGCCCGCTACCGGGTGATCCTCTTCGACCAGCGGGGCGCCGGCCGCTCCCGGCCCCACGCCAGCCTGGAAGGCAACAACACCCAGAACCTGGTGGCCGATATCGAACTGATCCGCGCCAACCTCGGCATCGACAGCTGGCTGGTGTTCGGCGGCTCCTGGGGCTCCACCCTGGCCTTGGCCTATGCCGAGACCCATCCCCAGCGGGTCAAGGCCCTGGTGCTGCGCGGCATCTTCCTGGCCAGGGACGAGGACATCCATTGGATGACGGCACCAGACGGCGGCAGCGCCCAGGTCTACCCCGACCACTACCGGGACTTCCTCGAGCCTCTGGGAGGCGAAGCCCATGATCTCTTGGCCCGCTACTATGCGCTGCTGACCTCGGACAACGAGCTGGAGCGGATGCAGGCGGCCAAGGCCTGGACCCTCTGGGAAGGGCGCATGGTCAACCTGGTGCCGCCGGCCCGCGTCGACGAGATCTACACGGATCCCAGCCTGGCCCTGGCCGTGGGGCGCATGGAGTGCCACTACTTCGTGCACCGCTGCTTCCTGGACGAAGACCAGCTGCTGCTGGACGCCCACAAGCTGGCCGGCATTCCCACAGTCCTGGTCCACGGCCGTTACGACATGGTCTGCAAGCTGGAGAACGCCACCAGCCTGGCCGCCAAGCTGCCTGACGCCCAGCTCTGGATAGTGCCGGCCGCCGGTCACAGCGCCATGGAGCCCGGCATCACCGACGGCTTGATCAAGGCCCTGGACTGGGTCTGGGAGAAGCTCAAGTGATAGGGCTGATCCAGAGGGTCAGCCAGGCCAGGGTGGATATAGAGGGTCGCACCCAGGGCGCCATCGACAGGGGCTTGCTGGTGCTGCTGGGGGTGGAGAAGGGCGACGACGACGCCAAGGCCCGCCGCCTGGCCGAGAAGGTCTGCAAGTACAGGGTGTTCGAGGACGACCAGGGCAAGATGAACCTCAACGTCAGCCAGGCCGGCGGCGCCCTCTTGGTGGTCAGCCAGTTCACCCTGGCCGCCGACACCAACAGCGGCAACAGGCCCAGCTTCTCCAGCGCCGCAGTGCCGGCCGAGGGCGAGCGCCTCTATGAACTCTTCTGCCAATGCTGCCGGGAGCTGGGGCTGGGGGTCGAGACGGGCCGCTTCGGCGCCGACATGCAGGTCAGCCTCTGCAACGACGGGCCTGTGACCTTTTGGCTTAACGTCTAAAAGCCGGGAGCTGGGAGCCCTCCCTGGCGGCGCGCCCGGCTCGCCCGTCCAGAGGCTCGCGTTCAGCCGCAGCCAGGCAGCGCCTGGCTTTTGGGCTTCACCTTTCCTGATTTACCCCTGTGGCGCGGTATCGACCAGGGATTTACGCATCGGCATGCAGGCCAGCGTCATGCCCCTGGGAGACTGGTAAAACCCCGTTTCGCCGCCCTCGAACCCCAAGGCGCTGTAGAAGGGAACGGCGTTGAGGCTGGCGTCCAGGCTCAGGCTGTCCAAGCCATGCTGGCGGGCCAGCAGCTCCAAGTGGGCCATCATCCATTTGCCGAGGCCCTGGCGAAAAGCCTCCGGATGCACCAGCAGGCCGTCCAGCCGGCCCGAATCCAGGTTCACAGTGCCGCTGGCCAGCAACTGCTGCCCCTCTTCGATGAGGTACCAATGGCCGCGGATATGCTGGGCAAAGTCGGCCGGCATGGGGCCGCCGGCCCAGGCCTCGAGCAGGTCATCGGGGTAGAAGCCGCGGCAGCCGGCCAGCAAGGATAGCCGGCGCAGTTCCCAGATGGCCGCGGCGTCGGCGGGGGTTGCCTGTCTGAGGTGCATTTTTCCTCCGTCCATGAAAAAGCCACCCTGATGGGTGGCTTCTTAGCCTAGCGAAGCAGCCTTTACTTGTTAAGGTAGGCGCCCAGCATCCAGACGGTCTTTTCCTGCGCCTTGATGTAGTCGCTCATCAGGGAGGCGGTGCCTTCGTCGCCTATTTCGCCGGCCAGGGCCAGGATCTGGCGCTGCTGGGCGATCAGGGCCTGGTAGGAATCCAGCAGGTGGCCCACCCCTTTCTTGCCGTCGGTGACGTCCCGCTCCTCGTTGATGGCGGCACGCTCTATGTAGGCGCTGAAGCTGTGCAGCGGACGCTCGCCCAGGGTCAGGATGCGCTCCGCTATCTCGTCTACCTTCAGCAGCAGCTCGTTGTAGGTCTCCTCGAACTTGAGGTGCAGCTCGAAGAAGTTGTCGCCACGGACGTTCCAGTGGAAGCCGCGGGTGTTCATGTAGAGGATCTGGTAATTGGCCAGCAGCTGGTTGAGCATGGCGGTGAGCTTGGTCACCCCTTCCTGGTTCAAACCGATCAGATTGTGGTTGCTCATGGGGCCTCCTTAGTCGTCAGATGTCCTAGCTTAGCCTAGCCAGGTTACAATGGATTAACGCTTAAAATTATTTGAAACAATAGTTTTATCCGATTAATTGCCGGCATCCCGCCCTTGTTATCTAATGACATCCTCGGCCACAGGATCTTGATCTCATGCAGCTTTGTAGCCCCTTGACCCCCAAAGACTTCGCCGACTACTTCGCCCTGCGCTGGCAGGTGCTGAGGGCTCCCTGGCAGCAGCCCCCTGGCTCGGAGCAGGACGAGCTGGAGGCTAAGAGCTGGCACCTGATGGTGAGGGACGGCGAGCAGATCCTGGCCGCAGGCCGGCTGCACCAGAGCGCCCCTGGCGTGGGGCAGATCCGCTATATGGCGGTGGCGCCTGGGCAGCAGGGCAAGGGATTGGGGGCCAGGATATTGGCGGGCCTGGAAGCCCTGGCCGACAGCCTGGGCCTGGACAGTGTCGAACTCAACGCCCGGGAAGGGGCCTTGGCCTTCTACCAGAAGGCGGGTTACCAGTTGCTGGGGCCGGCCCATACCCTCTACGGCGTCATACCCCATTTCAAGATGGCCAAGGCCATGGCCAGCACCCAGCGGGCCTGGGCCAAGGAGCTGACCGACACCTGGCACCAGACCATACCCCTGTCCCGCTTCATGGACCTGCGGGTGGCGGCCTTCAACGGCGAACAGCTCTTCACCAGGGGGGATTTCCAGGCCAACAGCAACCTGCACGGCAGCCTTTTTGCCGGCAGCCACTACGCCCTGGCCACCCTCACCGCCTGGGGGCGGGTCTGGTGGCAACTCAAGACCCTGGGATTGGAGGGGGACATAGTGCTGGCCAAGGGGGAGATCAGCTACAAGCGGCCTCTGACCCAGGCACCGTTGATGCTGAGCCAGCCGGTAGAGGACTGGCATGGCCTGGAGGCCCTCAAGTCCGGCCGCAAGGCCAGGGTGAAGGTGGACGCCCTGGTCACTGAGGCGGGCCAGGCGGCGCCGGCCTCCCTGTTCAACGGCCACTTCGCCGTGCTGCCCAAGAAGGACGCGTAGCCAGGGACCTCCTGGCTTTGTTATCCTATAACAGCGCTTTTCCTTTCGAGATCCCCATGCTCCTGGTCTTGAGTCTGCTGGCCCTGTTGGCCGGCCCCCTGCTCTATCGGCAACTGTCGCGCCAGCCCCATTGGCTGGTGCTGCTGGACAACTTCATCTTTGTGGTGATCGGCGGCCTGCTGCTGTTCCACGTCATGCCCGAGGCCCTCCATGAAGGGGGCTGGCCGGTGCTCTTGCTGCTGCTGGCCGGCGCCGTGGGCCCTGGCCAGGTGGAGCACCTCTTTCGCGGCGCCGCCAAGGCCACTCACAACCTGACCCTGCTGGTGGGCATCGGCGGCCTGGCGTTGCACGCCATCACCGACGGCACCGCCCTGGTGGGCGGCCAGGGCCAATCCGGCGCCCTGCTGGCCCTGGGGGTGGTGCTGCATCGGCTGCCGGTGGGCCTGACCCTCTGGTGGCTGCTGCGGCCCCAGTTCGGCCGCCTGGCCGCCAGCCTGGCCCTGGGGTTGGTGGTGGCCGGCACCCTGATCGGTTACTTCCTCGGCTACCGCTGGCTGCCGCAGCTCGGCGCCGAGCAGCTGGGCTGGCTCCAGGGGCTGGTGGCCGGCACCCTGCTGCACGTGGTGCTGCACAGGCCCTTCAGCCAGCATCACCACGGCTCCAACCTGACGGCGGGCCTCGGCGGCCTCTTGGGAGCGGCGGTGCTGCTGGCCATTTCCCTGCCGGCCCTGTTCCAGGTGCAGCTGCACGGCCATGACCACGGCCAGACAGGCGCCGCCCTGCTGCGGCTCTGGCAGCTGCTGCTGACCCTGTCACCCTGGCTGCTGGCGGCTTACGGCCTGGCGCTGCTGCTGAACTGGCTGCGGCCCCTGCGCCACGGCCGTGTTGAACATGACAGAGGCCTGTGGCGCGGCATGGCCTGGGGCCTGCTGTTGCCGGTGTGCCTGCCCGACGCGGCCCGGGTCTATCCCAAGCTGCTGCAACACGGCGCCCAGCCGGTGATGGCCCTGGCCTTCCTGCTGGCCGCCCCCGTCTTTGGCATCGACGCCCTGCTGGCCAGCCTGGCCCTGCTGGGGGGCAAACTGACCCTGTGGCGCTTCCTCTCGGTGCTGCTGCTGGCCCTGGCTTCGGCCTGGCTGCTGGTGCGGCTCTTGCCCAGGGTGCCGGGGCGCAGCTGCTTCCAGCACGACGCCGAGGCGCCGCTGCGCTCGGCCTTCGAGATGGGCTATGGCCACCTCATCGACCACACGGCGCCCTGGGTGATCACCGGCCTGGTGGTGGCCGCCACCCTGGCGCCCCACCCGCTCTGGGACGCCCTGGCCGCCCATCCGATCTGGCAATTGCTGCTGGTATTGGTCCTGGCCCTGCCGCTGCATCTCTGCGCCACCGGTCTGACCCCTGTGGTGGCGGTGCTGCTGGCCTTTGGCCTCGACTGGGGGGCGGCGCTGGCGCTGCTGTTGGTGGGGCCGGCATTGAACCTGGGGCTGCTGCGCTACCTGGCCGACCAGCACAGCAGGCGCTTTGCCTGGAGCTACGTGCTGGTGGTACTGGCCTTGGCGGCCACCTTGGCCCTGGGCGTCAGCCAGGGGTTGGGGGTTAACGGCAGCTCCCTGCCGGCCCTGGTACCGGCCGGGACTGGCGGATGGCGGGTGCTGAGCGCCTTGGCGCTGCTGGCCATCTTCGCCACCGCCTTGCTGCGCCGTGGCGCCAGGGGTTTCGTGGCGGAACTCTGGCCCAAGGGCCTGGCTATCAAGCCCCACCATCACCACTGAAGCCTTGCCAGGGAAGGTCCGTACTGCTAGTGCTTAGCTAGCGACACCACAAGGAAAACAAGATGATTTGGCTGAAACGTATCGTCACCGCCCTGGTGCTGTTGGTGGTTATCCTGCTGGTGGTGGGCCTCTTCCTGCCGAGGGAAGTGCAGGTGGAGCGCAGCATCCACATCGATGCCAAGCCCCAGTCGGTGTTCACCAAGGTCACAGACCTGACCCAGTTCAACCAATGGTCCCCCTGGTACGGCCTGGATCCCTCGGCCCGCTACGAGATCAGCGGCAAGGCCGGGGAGCGCGGCCACAAGCTGGCCTGGCAGTCCGACAAGCCCGATGTGGGCAGCGGCTCCATGACCCTGATCGAATTCAATGCGCCTGGCTATGTGGCCATGAAACTGGATTTTGCCGGCCAGGGCCAGGCCGACAGCTATTTCAGGATCCGCCCTGAGCAAGGGGGCAGCGACGTCACCTGGGGCTTTCGCACCAATTTCGGCAACGATCTGGTGGGCCGTTATGTCGGGCTCTTCATGGACAGCATCTTGGGTCGCCAGTACGAGGAGGGCCTGGCCAAGCTGAAGAAGGTGTTGGAAAGGAGAGCTTAGAAAGTAAGCCCGGTGACAATGGCTAGATGAGGGAAGAGGGGATTCTGCCTGTTTCTATTGCCACCGGGCTAGCCCGAAAAAACAGCCGACTCGGTTCCCACTGAGAAGGCTACGGGCTTGAAGGGTGGACCACCCAGCCGGGACGTCGTCCGGGTGGCCTGGTCATCCAATGAACTCCGCTTGCAAAAGAGCCATTCGACGAACACCTGTGCACTGTACAACAACGGTAGGCAGGTGTGTAGCAATAATTTTTCATGGTGCCTAAAACGATGCAATTTGATACAGCCGTGATCGGTGCCGGCTGGCTGGGGTTGCCCTTGGCCAAGGCGTTGAGAGATAAGGGAAACAAGATACTGGTCACCAGGCGAAGCCAGGCCGGTTGCGCCGAGCTGGCCGAGCTTGGCCTGGCTGTTGTGGCCCTGGATCTGACGGAAAATAACGATCTGGGAGTCCTGGCCCAGTGCCGGCAGCTGGTGCTGGCCTTCCCCCCCGGTATCCGCCGCGGCAAGGGGGAAGACTACCTCAAGATGCTGCAGCGGCTGCGGGACGGCCTGGCCGGCAGCGCCGTGCAAAACATGCTGCTGGTGTCCTCCAGCGGCGCCCTGGCCGAGCAGGAAGCCGAGCTGGACGAAACCAGCCCCGCCGATCCCGCTTCTCCCCTGGCCCAGGCCGAACAGCAACTGCTGGCCGACCCGCGCTACAGCGCCAGCGTCATCCGCATGGCCGGCCTCTTCGGCCCAGGCCGTTATCCTGGCCGCTTCCTGGCCGGCAAGCGGGATCTGGAGCGGGGGGCGGCGCCGGTCAACCTCATCCACCAGGCCGATGCGGTGGGGCTCTGCCTGGCGGTCCTCGAGCGCCAGGCCTGGGGCCAAATCTTCCACGGCGTGGCCCCAGTGGCCTACCGCCGCGACCATTTCTACGGGGAGGCGGCCAGGCTGGCTGGCCTGGCCGAGCCACACTTTGTAGACCAGAAGGGTGGCAAGCGGGTGCTGGGGGACTGGACGGCCGCATTGCTTGGCTACCAATACCAGGTGCCTGACCCCCTGGCCTGGTGCCAAGGGGCGGTGTCTGGGGTAGAATGCTGACCCTTTGCTCAATTTCTCGGATGGGATGGTTCTGTGAACATTCAAGCGCTGCTCAATGACAAGGTTGCCGCTGCCATGGTGGCAGCCGGTGCTCCTGAAGGTACTCCGGCCGCGGTGCGCCAATCGGCGCGACCCGAGTTCGGCGACTATCAGGCCAACGGTGTCATGGGTGCCGCCAAACGCATGGGCCAGAATCCCCGCGCCTTCGCCGAGACCCTGCTGGGCCACCTGGACCTGGGTGACATGGCCGACAAGGTCGAGATCGCCGGTCCCGGCTTCATCAACATCCACCTCAAGGCCGACTGGCTGGCCGTCCAGGCCGAGCAGGCCCTGAGCGATGATCACCTGGCCGTGACCCGTCCCGCTCCCCAGAAGGTGGTGGTGGACTACTCCAGCCCCAACCTGGCCAAGGAGATGCACGTCGGTCACCTGCGCTCCACCATCATCGGTGACGCCGTGGTACGCACCCTGGAATTCCTGGGCCACCAGGTGGTCCGCCAGAACCACGTCGGCGACTGGGGCACCCAGTTCGGCATGCTGCTGGCCTACCTGGAGAAGCTCAAGGCCGAGGGCAAGGACCAGGCCGCCATGGAGCTGTCCGACCTGGAGGTCTTCTACCGCGCCGCCAAGCAGTGCTTCGACGAGTCCCCCGACTTTGCCACCCGTGCCCGCGAGCTGGTAGTCAAGCTCCAGGGCGGCGACGAAGACTGCCTGAAGATGTGGCGGGAATTCAACGAGATCTCCCTGAGCCACTGCCACGAGGTCTACCAGAAGCTCAACGTCAGCCTGACCCGCAATGATGTCATGGGCGAGTCCGCCTACAACGCCGACCTGGCCCAGGTCGTGGCCGACCTCGACCAGCAGGGCCTGCTGGTGGAAGACCAGGGCGCCAAGTGCGTCTTCCTGGACGAGTTCAAGAACAAGGACGGCTCCATACTGCCGATCATCATCCAGAAGGCCGACGGCGGTTACCTCTACGCCACCACCGACCTGGCGGCCATGCGCCACCGCGACCGGGTGCTCAAGGCCGACCGCGCCCTCTACTTCGTGGACCAGCGCCAGGCCCTGCACTTCAAGCAGGTGTTCGCCCTGGCCCACAAGGCCGGCTTCGTGCGCGACGAACTGAGCCTGGAGCACATGGGCTTCGGCACCATGAACGGCGAAGACGGCCGCCCCTTCAAGACCCGCAGTGGCGGCACCGTCAAGCTCATCGACCTGCTGGTTGAGGCCGAAGACAAGGCCTACCAGCTGGTCAAAGAGCGCAACAGCGACTTCGATGAGGCCGAGCTGCGCGAGATTGCCCACGCCGTCGGCATAGGCGCCGTCAAGTACGCCGACCTCTCCAAGCACCGCAGCTCCGACTACATCTTCAGCTTCGACGCCATGCTGAGCTTCGAGGGCAACACTGCCCCCTACATGCTCTACGCCTATACCCGCGTCGCCAGCATCTTCCGCAAGGCCGGCATCGAGGCCCAGAGCCTGGCCGCGCCCCTGGTACTGGCCGAGCCCCAGGAGAAGGCCCTGGCCCAGAAGCTGCTTCAGTTCGAAGAGACCATCGACTCGGTGGTGCGCGAAGGGGCCCCCCACTACCTCTGCCTCTACCTCTTCGAGCTGGCCGGCCTCTTCTCCGGCTTCTACGAGGCCTGCCCGATACTGAGCGCCGAGGACCAGGGCGTGCGCGACTCCCGCCTCAAGCTGGCCCACCTCACGGCCCGCACCCTCAAGCTGGGCCTGGACCTGCTGGGCATCAAGACCCTCGAACGGATGTAAGAGGTCCTCAAGAAAAAAGGCAGCCGATGGCTGCCTTTTTTGTGCCTGGACTCCGCTATTTCAGGGCCACCAGGGCGTTTTCCAGCATGGCCTTGAGCTGGTCGCAGCTGGCCTTTTCCTTGGCCTTGTCGTAGGCGTTGATGCGCGGCACATGGATGTGGCCCACCGGGATAGGGCTCTTCATCAGGTTGCGCAGGCGGATGGCGCGGTAGCTGATCTCGTTGGAGAGGTAACCGCCGCCGGAGCCGCGCACCGATACCTGGCTCTGGATCTCCGACAGGTGCAGGGCTTCCAAGTCGCCGTCCAGGGTGGCCACCTTGCGGTTGTCGTGGATGGGGAAGGGGCCTGAGGTGGCGGCCATGGCGGCGGCCGGCAGGCTGAAGGTGACGAACTCGGGGCCCGACAGGGGCTTGCCGTAGAGCAGCGGCAGCTTGGGCAGCACGGCGGTGGCGCCTGTCATGACGTTGAGGTTGTCCGGGGCCTCGGCGCTGCGGCGCTTGCCTGGGTAGCGCTCCAGGTCGAAGTCTTCCCGGCCCATGGACACCGTCACCACCATGTCCGCCGTCTTCTGGCTGTAATAGGGCAACAACAGCCGTTCGATAAGGCCGTCGTCGAAGTCCTTGAAGCGCACCGGGATCAGCACCGTCTCGATGCGGGCCCTGACCCCGTCCTTCTCGATCACCTGGCCGTCCAGCAGCAGGGCCGCCAGGCCGGAGGGGTTGGACTGGTCGATATGGCGGTCCAGGAAGAAGGGGTCGAAGCCGGTCAGCAAGATGTGCTTCTCGGGCCCGGTGAACTGGACGTCGTCGATGCCGCGGCTGACCGCCTCGAAGCGGCGCAACAGTGCCGCCTTCTGCTCTTGGGGCAGCGCCAGGGCGCGCAACTTGGCCTTGCCGGCCAGGCGGAACCAGTAGAGGGGCCTGTCGTCCAGTTTCTGGCGGGCCAGGGACTTGCCGAGGGCCCAGCCCTGGCTGGCGACGGCGGTGACGGTATCCAGGCTGGCCTTATCGTCCAGTTTGGCCAGCAGCGGGGCGAAGGGCGCCAGCAGCCCGGGCATGGCGGCCTCGGCCTTGGGCAGGCGGTCCTCCTCCACGTCGGCCAGGGCCGGCAGGGCGAAGAGGGCTAACAGCAGCAGGGTTCGAAACATGGCTATCTCCTTGATTGCCCAAAGCTTGGCAGAAAGGGCAAGGAGAAGGAAGCGGGGCCTGGCCGCCCTAGGAGGGTGACCAAAAGAAAGCCCCGCTTGGCGGGGCTTGTGGTTCAGGGGCAGCTGGCGGCGCCGGCGTCCACCCAGACGCTGGCGACACCGGGCTCTTCACCCTTGGTCCACCACTGGGCGCGCCAGTGGCGGCCGTTGTGGTCCACCTCGTCGCCGCCGTTGTAGGCGACGCCGGCTTGCCAGGTCTGTGCAACGGTGGACACCAGCTGCCAGGCGTCGCTGCTCTGGCTGGGGGCCGTGCCCTGCACCCAGTACTTGGCTTCCCAGACCAGACCCTGGTAGCTGACCTTGTCGCCGCCCACATAGGTAGCGGCGCCGTCCCAGGCCGGGTACTTGGCGGCGTCGGGATCTGTGGTGGCGCAGCCGCCCGTGGCCGGGGCGCTGACCACCAGGGTGGTGCCGGCGCTGGCGGTCAGGCCTTCGGCGTCGGTGACGGTCAGGTTGATGATGTAGCTCTGGTCACTGCTCACCGTCGGCGCCGTCAGGCTCAGGCTGGGGGCCGTCAGGTCGGCGGCGCTGAGGCCGGCCGGCAGCTGCCACTGGTAGCTGACGGTGCCTTCGTCCTGCACTGTGGCGTTGATGGTGACGGCCTGGCCACTGGCGGCCAGCACCTGGGCCGGCAGGCTGAGGCTGGGCGGCTGGTTGGGCTGGGGCGCCTTGTTGGTGATCAGCACGCTGTCGCTGGTGCTGAGGGCGCCGTCCGAGACGGTCAGGGTGAAGCCGTACTGGGTGTCGGCGCTGACCTGGGGCAGGTCGAAGTGGGGGTTGGCGGCGGTGGCGTCGCTCAGGGTGACGGCGGGGCCGCTGCCCTGGGTCCAGCTGTAGCTCAGGGTGTCACCGTCGGGATCCGAGCCGCTGCCGGCCAGGGTGACTGTGGCGGGGCCCGTGACCGTCTTGTCGGCGCCGGCGTTGGCCGAGGGGGCGCGGTTGGCGGGGGGCGGGGTGCCGTCACCGTTGCCCAGGCCCTCGTTCATGGCGTTGAGGATGTCGCCGTTGTCGGCGTCGATCTCCCAGGCGAAGAGGCCGCCCAGGCCGTGGCTCAGCACGTACTGGCCCTTGGCCTTGACCGAGCGGGGGTCGTCATAGCTGATGAGGTCGCCGGTGCCGGGGTTGAAGGCATAGGGTGCCTCGGCGGTGCCGTCGTAGCCGTATTGCCAGGTCGGCAGGTAGTCGTTGACGATCTGCCGGTAGTCCACCACCCCGGCCTCCCAGGTGCCCTTGACCGGCCCAGTGGCGGTGCCGCTCAGGGGATCGCCGGACTGGTAGTCATGGACGCCCGTCCAGCCGCGGCCGTACATGGCGGCGCCCACCACCAGCTTGGCCGGCTCCACCCCCTGGGCCAGCAGGGCCTGGATGCCCTTGTCGGTGCTGTACTTGGTGTCCGGCTTGCCGGCCGGCGCATAGAGGGCGGTCTGGTTGCCCAGCACCTGGTTGTCCCAGGCGCCGAAGAAGTCGTAACTCATCACGAAGAAGTGGTCCAGGTACTGCTGGGTGGCCTGGTAGTCCACGTTGGCGATCTTCTCGGGGCCGGCGCTGATGGCGGAGGTCAGTTCCAGCTTGCGGCCTGTGTCGGCCTCGACCCTGTCCATCATGGCCCGCAGATCCTTCATCAGGGCTTGGTAGGTGGCGCCGTCCGTGGGCTTGCCGAGGGCCGGGTTGGCCCCTTCACCGCCGGGGAATTCCCAGTCGATGTCGATACCGTCGAAGAACTTCCAGGTGCGCAGGAACTCCTCCACCGAATCCACGAAGATCTTGCGCTTGGCCGGGTCGTCCATGAAGTAGAAGGGGTCGGAGAGGGTCCAGCCACCGATGGACGGCAGTATCTTGAGCTTGGGGTAGGCCCGTTTGAGGGCCATCAGCTGGCCGAAGTTGCCCTTGTAGGCGCTGCTGAAACTCTGGCCATCCTGGCTCTTCTGCAGGGCGGCGTAGGGGTCGTGGATGGCCACCTTGAAGTCGGCCCGGCCGGCGCAGGCCCGCTGCAGGGCTTCGAAGCTGCCGGAGATGCTCTTGAGGCTGTCGTTGATGCCGTCACCGCCGCAGATAGGGATGAAGCCGTAGAGCAGGTGGTTGAGGTTGTAGGCGGGGATCTTGTCCACCGGGAAGTTGCGGCCGTAGACGCCCCATTCCACGAAGTAGGCCCCCAGCACCTTGCCGGACTGGTCCAGGTAGGGGTGGTTGTTTTCGCCGGCGTGAAGGCTGATGGGGTCCAGATGGCTGCCGTCGGTGTCGGCCACCGTGATGGCGGTGGCGTCGCTGGGGGTGCAGCCGTCGCTGTTGCAGAGCGCGACCTGGAGCTGGTACTGGCCGCCCTTGGCGATGGACAGGGTGGCGCTGCCGGTCTGGGCGCCGGAGAGGCTGTCTTCCTTCACCAGCTTGCCGTTCAGCAGGTACTGGACAGAAGTGGCGGCGGCGCCGGAATACTGGCTCCAGCTGACCGGCACCTGGACGGCGTCCTTGACGGTAAAGAGCTGTTCGTAGGCGGTGGCGCTGTCGTTCACCTCCACCAGGGCGAAGCTGGTGTTCATCCAATTGATGCCGGGTTTACCGGGGGCGGAGGCCCAGGCCGGGTGTGCCAGGGCGGCGAGCCCGGCGGCGGCGATCAGGCGTTTTCCGTATCGCATAAGTCCCTCTTTCTTTTTTGGGTTGTCCTCACTCAACACTGGCCGCGCCCTCTCATCTCCACGGTGACAGCGTTGTCATTTTTTGCCACCAGCAAGGCGACAAATCCCCTAAACCATAGGCACAGATCGCCGGGAATTCCTTGGCCTCCGTCACATAAAAACTTGGCAGTTCAAAAGGCTACATCTTTCATCTGCCTAAAATTTGCTCAACCCCACCTTTCGCCATCGGGCTTTCACCGGCCGCCCCTTTGCCGTTACCCTGTACCCAACCACAGCCATAGGAGCCCTCATGGACGACCTGCAAGCCTGCCCCTGGTGCGGCAGCGATCCCCTCTACCGCCAATACCACGACCAGGAATGGGGGAGCCCAGTGCATGACGACAGGACCCTCTTCGAGTTCCTGATCCTCGAAGGGGCCCAGGCCGGCCTGTCCTGGATCACCATATTGCGCAAGCGCGACGCCTATCGCGCCGCCTACCAGGGCTTCGACGTCCACAAGGTGGCGGCCTTCACCGAGGCCGACCAGCAGCGGCTGCTGGCCGACCCCGGCATAGTGCGCAACCGTCTCAAGGTGGCGGCAAGCATAGGCAACGCCCAGGCCTTCATCCGGGTGCAGCAGGAGTTTGGTAGCTTCGCTTCCTACCTCTGGGGCTTCGTGGACGGCCAGCCCATCATCAACCGCTTCGCCAGTTCGGCCGAGGTGCCGGCGGTGACGCCCCTGGCGGAGCGGATCTCCAAGGATCTCAAGAAGCGCGGCTTCCGCTTCGTGGGGCCCACCATCATCTATGCCTTCATGCAGGCGGTGGGGCTGGTGAACGATCACCTGCTCAGCTGCCATCGCCACCCGGCAAACTGAGCGGTTCGGCTCGCCGGCTTCTGGTAGCATAGGCGGGCTTTCTTCCCTTCCCGGAGTGGTCATGTCGACCGTGGAATCCAAGGGCAGCCTCTACGCGGTGGCGGCCTACACCATGTGGGGCATAGCCCCGGCCTATTTCAAACTGATCCAGCAGGTGCCCGCCACCGAGATCCTCACCCACAGGGTGATCTGGTCCTGCCTGCTGCTGGCGGTGCTGCTGCTGGTGCTGGGCAAGTGGGGCGCCGTGCGCCAGGTGCTCAAGGAACGCCGCCAGTGGCAGACCCTGATGCTGACCGCCTGCTTCATAGCCACCAACTGGGGGCTCTTCATCTGGGCCATCAACAGCGACCACATGCTGGACGCCAGCCTGGGTTACTACATCAACCCCCTGGTGAACGTGGCCCTGGGCATGCTGTTCCTCGGTGAGCGGCTGCGGCGCCTGCAATGGCTGGCCCTGGGCCTGGCCGCCGGCGGCGTGGCGATACAGCTCATCGCCTTCGGCTCCCTGCCCTGGATAGCCCTGGTGCTGGCCGTTTCCTTCGGCCTCTACGGCCTTTTCCGCAAGAAGGTGCCGGTGGACCCAATAGCCGGGCTCTTCGTGGAGACGGTGCTGCTGCTGCCGGCCGCCCTGCTCTACCTCAACCTGCTGGACAGCCCCACGGCCCACCTCACGGCCAATCCCTGGCAGCTCAACGGCCTGCTGGTGGCCGCCGGCCTGGTGACCACAGTGCCGCTGCTCTGCTTCATCGCCGCCGCCCGCTCCCTGCCGCTGTCGGTGCTGGGCTTCTTCCAATACATAGGCCCCAGCCTGACCTTCCTGATGGCGGTCTTTCTCTACGGCGAGGCCTTCGACGCCAGCAAGATGCTGACCTTCGGCTTCATCTGGGGGGCCTTGTTGCTGTTCATCCTGGATGCGGTGCGCCAAGCGCGGCGGCGCTGAAGCTGGGCTAGGCTAGGGGAAGAAGACCCCGGAGGCCAGGCCCATGAAAAGACACTGTTTTTGGGTGCTGTTATTGCTGCTGGCCGGCTGTGCCAGTACCCAGGAAGTGGCCGACAACGCCGAGCTGCGCCAGGGGGAGGCCATAGTAGTGCGCCTGAGCGACGGCAGCGAGCTCAGCACCCGCTACCTGGGCCAGGATCCCCAGGTGCTCCAGACCCAGGACGGGGCCATACCCTGGCCGAAGATAGACAGCATCCGCCATCGCCAGGGCCCCAGTGACAAAGAGAGCAAGGACTGGGCCCAACTGCTGCAGCAGCTGATCCCCGGCGCCATAGGGGTGCTGGCGTTGGCGCTGATCTTTTAGCCAATAAAAAACCGCTCAAGAGCGGTTCTTTATTGGGCCGTTGTGCCAGGGATGGGTGAAGCCAGAAAGCCAAGCGTTGCTTGGCTGCGGCTGAACGCCCGCCCCCGGACGGGCTGGCCGGAACGCGGCGCCAGGGACGGCTTATTTAGATCGACTCCAATCTGGCATAGGCGACCACCAGCCACTTGGGGCCCGCCTCATCGAAAGCCACCTGCACCCGCGACTGGGGCCCTGAGCCTTCGTAGTTGATGATGATGCCGTCGCCGAATTTGGCGTGGCGCACCCGTTGACCGAGGCTCAGGCCCGTCTCGTTGAACTGGTCGCTGGACTTCTGGTACTGGGCCATGGGCCTGCTGACCTGGGTACGCATCCGCACCTCCTCCAGGCAGTCCTTGGGGATCTCCTTGAGGAAGCGGCTGGGGGTGTGGTACTCGTCGCGGCCGTAGAGGCGGCGCGACTCGGCGTAGCAGAGGTAGAGCTTCTTCATGGCGCGGGTCATGCCCACATAGCAGAGCCGCCGCTCTTCCTCGAGGCGCTCCGGGTCGGTGGTGGACTGCATGGAAGGGAACATGCCCTCTTCCACCCCCACCAGGAACACCAACGGGAACTCCAGGCCCTTGGCGGTGTGCATGGTCATCATCTGCACCGCGTCCTCGAACTCGTCGGCCTGGGTGTCGCCGGACTCCAGGGCGGCGTGGGCCAGGAAGGCGTTGAGCTCGCTCATCTCCTCCGCCCCTTCGGGGGGCTCGAAGTCCTGGGTGGCGGACACCAGTTCCTCCAGGTTCTCCACCCGCGCCTGGGCCTTCTCGCCCTTCTCGGCCTGGTAGTGGGCCAGGAGCCCGGATTCCTTGATGGCCACGTCCACCTGGCGGCTCAGCACCTGGTCGCAGCCCTGCTCCTCCAGGCCGTCCACCAAGGTCAGGAAGCCCTGGACGGCGTTGCCGGCCCGGCCCGACAGCACCTTGGCTTCCAGCAACTGGCGGGCGGCCCGCCACAGGGTGGTGCCCTGCTCGCGGGCCTGCTGGCGGATGATGCCTATGGTGCGGTCCCCTATGCCGCGGGTGGGGGTGTTGACCACCCGCTCGAAGGCGGCGTCGTCGTCGCGGCTCGCCATCAGCCGCAGGTAGGCCAGGGCGTCCTTGATCTCCTGGCGTTCGAAGAAGCGCAGGCCGCCGTAGATGCGGTACTTGAGGTTTTCCCGCAGCAGGGCATCTTCCAGCACCCGCGACTGGGCGTTGTTGCGGTAGAGGATGGCGCAATCCGACCAGCGGCCGCCCTCGTCTACCCAGGCCTGGATGCGGCTGACCACGAAGCGGGCCTCGTCTATTTCGTTGAAGCCGGCATAGACGGACACCGGCTCGCCGTGCTGGCCTTCTGTCCAGAGATCCTTGCCCAGGCGCTCGGCGTTATGGGTGATGAGGCCGTTGGCGGCCTTCAAAATGGTGCCTGTGGATCTGTAGTTCTGCTCCAGGCGGATGGTGGTGGCCGGGGCGAAGTCTTCCAGGAAGCGGTGGATGTTGTCGATGCGGGCGCCGCGCCAGCCGTAGATGGACTGGTCGTCGTCGCCGACGATCATCACGTGGCTCTGGGGGCCGGTCAGCAGCCGCAGCCAGGCGTACTGGATGCTGTTGGTGTCCTGGAACTCGTCCACCAGTATGTGGCGGAAGCGGGCCTGGTAATGGTCGCGCAGATGGGGGTTATCCCGCAGCAGCTCCAGGGCCCGCAGCAGCAGCTCGGCAAAATCCACCAGGCCGGCCAGTTCGCAGGCGTTTTGGTAAGCCTCGTAGATCTGGTGCCAGAGCCTTTCCACCGGATCCTGGGGGTCTATGTGCCGCGGGCGCAGGCCGTCGTCCTTCTTGGTGTTGATGTAGGCCATGGCCTGGCGCGGCGGCCATTTCTTGTCGTCGATATTGAGGCTGCGCATCACCCTCTTGACCAGCCGCAGCTGGTCGTCGGAGTCGAGGATCTGGAAGTTCTCGGGGAGCCTGGCGTCCTGGTGATGGAAGCGCAGCAGCCGGTGGGCCAGGCCGTGGAAGGTGCCGAGCCAGAGGCCGCGCAGGGCGCCGCCCAGCAGCTGCTCCACCCGGCCGCGCATCTCGCTGGCGGCCTTGTTGGTGAAGGTCACGGCCATGATGGCGTGGGGGGACACCTGCAGGGCCTGGATCAGGTAGGCGATGCGGTGCACCAGCACCCGGGTCTTGCCGGAGCCGGCCCCGGCCAGCACCAACAGGTTGCTTTGGGGGGCGGCCACCGCCTCCCGTTGTTTGCCGTTAAGGCCTTCCAGCAGCTGGGCAATGGTCATGGAAATTTATACAGTGGTTGAGCCTGGCGGCCATTATAGCAACTGCTGCAGCGAGTCCAAGGCGCCAAACTCGAAATGGGGCAGCAGCCGGCCCCTGGGGTGCTGGCGCAGGGAGTGGCCCTTGGGGTTGTACCAGGCGGCCTGGTAGCCGGCGAGCAGGGCACCCTGGATGTCGTCGTCCAGGTGGTCGCCGATGTGCAGTATGGCCTTGGGGGTCAATTTCAGGTGCTGGGCTGCGGCGACGAAGAGGTCCGGGTCCGGCTTCATGCGGCGGCTGCCGCCGGCGTGGAAGCTCGCCTTGAAATACTGGCCCAGGCCCAGGCGCTCGACATCGGCATTGCCGTTGGAGATGGCGATCAGCGGCCGACGGCCGCTCAGGTAGGCCAGCATCTGGTGCACTTCCGGGGCTATGTCCCCCTCGGAGCGCCAGGCCAGGAAGTGGCCCATGGCGGCGTCGGCCAGCACCTGGGCCTGGGGCACCCCCAGGGCCTTGAGCCCCAGCAGCAGCGCCTGGTGGCGGCTGGCGGTGGCATCGTGGCGCAGGGCCGGCTTTTCCTTCAGCACCCGCTGGCGCCACTGCTGGAAGTAGCTGCGGCTGTCCTCCCGCAGCTTGACCCTCTCCGCCAGCCAGGCATAGAGCTTGTCTTCGGCGGCCTGGATCACGGGCCTGTTGTCGTACAACGTGTCGTCCAGATCGAAGCTGATGGCGGCGATGGGGCCCAGGGGGCGGTAATGGATCATTTGCGTCTCGCTCTCGGGTGGGCGGCGTCGTAGACCTTGGCCAAGCGGTCCATATCAAGATGAGTGTAGATCTGGGTGGTGGCCAGTTGGCTGTGGCCCAGCAATTCCTGTACGGCCCTCAGGTCGCCGCTGGCCGACAGCAGGTGGGTGGCGAAGCTGTGGCGCAGCTTGTGGGGGTGCAGGTGGCTGTCGAGGCCGGCCTTCTGGGCGTACTGGCCGAGCCGCTGTTGCACAGTGCGTACCGACACCCGGGCGCCGCGGTTGCTGATGAAGAGCGCCCGCTCGCCGCCCTTGGCGAACTGGCCGCGCACCTTGAGCCATCTCTCGACGGCGGCCAGGGCCGCCCGGCCCACCGGCACTATGCGGTCCTTGCCGCCCTTGCCGGTGACCATCAGCTCGCCGCCGCGGATCTGGCCACAATCGACTCCCACCAGCTCCGACAGGCGCAGGCCGCAGCCGTAGAGCAGCTCCAGCATGGCCTTGTCCCGCAGCAGCAGGGGGTCCTTGCTGTCGGCGGCGAAGAGCTTGCCGGTCTCATCGAGATCCAGGGCCTTGGGCAGCCGTTTCGGCTGCTTGGGGGGCTTGACCCTGGCCGCCGGGTTGTCGCTGAGCAGCCCCAGGTGCAGCAGGTACTGGTAGAGGCCGCGCAGGGCCGAGAGCCCCTGGGCCAGGGAGCGGGGAGACTGGCCGCGGCGGGTCTCGGCGGCCAGCCACTGGCGGATCTCCCCTTCCTTGACCTGTTCCAGCCGGCTTTGGCCCCTGTCTTGGAAGAAGGCGGCCTGGGCGTCCAACTGGCGGCGGTAGCCGGCCAGGGTATGGGGCGAGCGCTGGCGCTCGCTGGCCAGGTGGCGGTAGTAGCGGGGCAGGGCTTCAGCGAAGCTCGGCATGGCTCAAGGCCGCCAGGCGCAGGGCCAGCAGGTCGCAGAGCTGGCCGACCAGGAGGGCGTCCATGTCCGGCTGGAAATGGCCGGCGTCGGGGGAGGCGATAACCCAGATCCCCAGCAGCTTGTCCTGGCGGCGGATGGGCAGCAGCGCCAGGGACTCGGCCCTGACCGGGGCATGGCCCAGCAACAGCCGTTTTTCGTCCTCGGTGAGGCGGCCGAAATAGGGCCCCTTGGCCAGGCGTTCGAACACCGAACTCAGGGCCTTCTGCTGGGTTTCGGCCAAGCGGGCGCAGAGCACCAGCCGGCTGATGTCCATGCCCAGATGGATGCGCACCCCTTCGCCGAGCAGGGCGATCAGCTGGTCGAGGCTGGTGGCGGCCAGGGCCTGGAGGCCCAGCTCATGGCAGGCCTTGGCCACCTGCTCGTTGTGGGCGGCCACCCCCAGCAGTGCCGTGATCTCTTCCTCGAGGTCCCGGTGCTTGTGGCGGGCCAGTTCCAACTGGCGCTCCAGCAGCGACACCGAGCCCTTCTCGCCGTGGGGCAGGCGCAGCCTGGCCAGCAGCTCGGGATGGCGCCCGAAGAAGTCCGGGTTGGTCTCCAGGTACTCGGCGACCAGTTCCTCGTCCAGGGCCAGCAGGCTGGCGGTGTTGCTCTCGCTCATAGGTGTATCTGTCCGTCGTACACGTGTTCGGCCGGGCCCGTCATGTAGAGGGGTTCCCCCGGGCCGGCCCAGTTGATCTGGAGGCTGCCGCCGGGCAGATCCACCCGTACCTTCTTGCCCAACTTGTCCTGGAGCTGGCCTACCACCACGGCGGCGCAGGCGCCGCTGCCGCAGGCCTGGGTTTCGCCGGCGCCGCGCTCATAGACCCGCAGCCGGACATGGTCGCGGCTCACCACTTCCATGAAGCCGACGTTGACCCCTTCCGGGAAGCGGTCCGAGCCCCCCAGCAGCGGGCCAATCTGAGCGACGTCGGCGTCCTGGGTGCTGTCCACCTGCAATACGCAATGGGGGTTACCCATGGACACGACACCGGCGAAGAAGGTGTGTTCCCCTTCCCGCAGTATGTAGGTCTTCTCTTCCTTCTGGGCCCTGAAGGGCACCTGGGCCGGCTCCAGCACCGGCACCCCCATGTTGACCGAGACCAGGTTGTCCTTGTCGATGTTGAGGGTCAGCTTGCCCTTGGCCGTGGAGACCTTGATGCGGTTGCGGTTGATCAGGCCCTTGAGGCGCACGAAACGGGCGAAACAGCGGGCGCCGTTGCCGCACTGCTCCACTTCGGAGCCGTCGGCATTGAAGATGCGGTAGTGGAAGTCGAGGTCCGGATCGTAGGGCGGCTCCACCACCAGCAGCTGGTCGAAGCCGATGCCGGTGTGGCGGTCGGCCAGCTTCTGGATCTGTTCGGCCGAGAAAAAGACGTTCTGGGTGACGTTGTCCACCACCATGAAGTCGTTGCCCAGGCCGTGCATCTTGGCGAACTGAACTAGCATGAAGCCTCCGGCAGCAGCTGTTCACCGGCCCAGAGGTTCTCCACCGTCTCGCGCTGGCGGATCAGCAGGGCTTCATCGCCCCTGACCATCACCTCGGCGGCGCGGGGCCTGCTGTTGTACTGGGAACTCATGGTGAAGCCGTAGGCACCGGCGCCGCCTATGGCCACCAGGTCACCTTCCTCGGCGGCCAGGGGGACGTCCTTGGCCAACCAATCGCCTGTCTCGCAGACAGGGCCCACCAGGTCAGAGACGGGCCCCTGGTTCTGGGCCTCCTTGACGGCCAGCACCGGCATCACCGCCTGGTAGAGGGTGGGGCGCATCAGGTCGTTCATGCCGGTGTCGAGGATCACGAAGCGCTTGAAGCCGTTGTCCTTGGTCATCTCCACCCGGCCCACCAGCAGGCCGGCGTTGGCCACCAGGGCGCGACCGGGCTCCAGCACCACGGTCAGGTTGGCGGGGATCAGCGGCAGCACTTGTGCCAGGTACTGGGCCGGGGTCGGGGGCTGCTCGTCGGTGTAGCTGACCCCAAGGCCACCGCCGATGTCGAGGTGGGACAGCACTATGCCGTCGGCCTGGAGCTGCTGCTCCAGCTCGATCAGGCGCTTGATGGCGTCAACGAAGGGCTGGGTCTGGGTCAGCTGGGAGCCGATGTGGCAGTCCACCCCCACCACCTTGAGGTGGGGCAGGCTGGCGGCCTTGCGGAAGGCGTCGGGGGCCATGCGGATATCGATGCCGAACTTGTTCTCTTTGAGGCCGGTGGCGATATAGGGGTGGGTCTTGGCGTCCACGTCCGGGTTGACGCGGATGGAGACGGGGGCCACCAGGCCCAGCTCGGCGGCCACGGCGTTGAGGCGGTCCAGCTCGGCGACGGACTCGACGTTGAAGCAGTGGATGCCGGCCTTCAAGGCCTGGGCCATCTCGGCGCGGGTCTTGCCGACCCCGGAGAAGACCACCTTGGCCGGGTCGCCGCCGGCGGCCATGACCCTGGCCAGTTCGCCGCCTGAGACGATGTCGAAGCCGGCGCCGAGGCGGGCCAGCAGGTTCAGCACCGCCAGGTTGGAGTTGGCCTTGACGGCATAGCAGATCAGGTGCTTACGGCCCTTGAGTGGCTCGGCGAAGGCGTTGAAGGCCTGCTCAATGGCGACCTGGGAATAGAGGTAGAGAGGAGTGCCGAAGCGCTCCGCCAGGGCGGCGACGCTGCAATCTTCCAACATCAGCTGCTGGTTCTGGTAACGGTGCATCATGGCTGCTGCTCGCCGGGTTGGTTGTTCTGGGGTTGGTCGGGGGTATAAAGGGGGCCTTTCTGGCCACAACCACCCAGCAACAGGCCAAACAAGGCCAGGAGTAGAAGGCGCTTTCTCACTTGGTATCGCTATCGGATTTATCGGGCTCTGACCCTATAATCGCACTACCCATGGCTTTTGCAAAACCGAAGGTAAGAGATGAACGACAGCCAGTACGAGGATTTGACCGACGCCCTGTTGTTGGCCATAGAAGACGCCGTGGAAAAGGTGGCTGAGGACAGCGGCCTGGACATCGAAGTGGAGTCTTTGGGCGGCAAGCTGGACCTGCTGTTTCCTGACAATTCCAAGATCATCATCAACAAGCAGCCGCCCCTGCACCAGGTCTGGGTGGCCACCCGTTTCAACGGCCACCATTTTGGCTACCGTGACGGGCTCTGGTTCGACGTGCGCAGCGGCGCCGAGCTCAAGGCCTTCCTGGACGAGGCGGTCAGCCGCCAGGCCGGCGCCGATCTGAAGTTAAGCCTCTAAAAGGTGCCAGGCCGGCTGCACCAGCCGGCATCCTTGGCACCAGGTTTGGGTGGCCACCCGTTTCAACGGCCACCATTTTGGCTACCGTGACGGGCTCTGGTTCGACGTGCGCAGCGGTGCCGAGCTCAAGGCCTTCCTGGACGAGGCGGTCAGCCGCCAGGCCGGCGCCGATCTGAAGTTAAGCCTCTAAAAGGTGCCAGGCCGGCTGCACCAGCCGGCATCCTTGGCACCAGGTCTGGGTGGCCACCCGTTTCAACGGCCACCATTTTGGCTACCGGGGCGGGCTCTGGTTTGACGTGCGCAGCGGCGCCGAACTCAAGGCCTTCCTGGACGAGGCGGTCAGCCGCCAGGCCGGCGCCGATCTGAAGCTAAGCCTCTAAAAGGTGCCAGGCCGGCTGCACCAGCCGGCATCCTTGGCACCAGGTCTGGGTGGCCACCCGTTTCAACGGCCACCACTTTGGCTACCGTGACGGGCTCTGGTTCGACGTGCGCAGTGGCGCCGAGCTCAAGGCCTTCCTGGACGAGGCGGTCAGCCGCCAGGCCGGCGCCGATCTGAAGTTAAGCCTCTAAAAGGCGGGCAGAAAAAAGGGCTGCGTTGGGCAGCCCTTTTTCTTTGGGGGAACTCAGGGTTCGGACAGGGCCGAGGTGGTCAGAGGCTGCATCTGCCAATGCCCTTCCTTTTCCACCAGTTCGTAGTACTGGGGCAGGTTGAAGGTGGCGCTGGGGCAGAGGCTTTCCTTCTGGGTGTAGAAGCGGCTGATCAGGTTCACCAGGTTGGCCTTGTCCATGGCCGGGTAGTGGTAATAGCTGATCTGGTTCTGCTCGTTGGACACGTAGAGGCTGTAACCGTCTTCCCTGTTGATGAAGAAGAACTGCACCAGGCCGCAGAGGGCGTGGGCATAGACGGGGGCCGGCACTGACGGGTCCTTGCTGTGGCTGTGCTGTTCCAGCTTGGCCGCCGACAGGGCGGCGTAGAAAGCCAAGGGATCGGTCATTTCCTGCCAGTGCAGCTCGCCGGCGTGATACCAGAACACCCACTTGCCGTTGCCGACGCACAGGGTCCAGGGGCCTTGGGTGAGGCGGGCCTGGGCGGCGGCGATAAGGTCCAGCACCTTGTGGGCTATGGTTTCCCCCAACTGGCTGGCGAAGCAATGGATATGGACCCGCTTGGCCTGCAGGCTGTCCCCCGGCATCAGCGGCAGCAGCGCCAGCAGCAGCTCGGCCAGGGCATGGTTGCCCCTGAAGGTCTGCACTGTGCATTCCCCCCAGGTGTTGCGCACCACCAGCGTCAGTTCCCCCACCAGTACCTCTTTTTCCTCGCCGAACATCAGCGGGTTGGGAACCTGGCCGCGTTTGAGCTTGATGTCGCGGGTGGCGTCCTGCTCCAGGTTGATGATGATCTGGGCCCGCTCCAGCTGGGCCGGCTGGGCCAGGATCTGGTGCGCGGGATCGATCTTCTCTCCCAGCCAGGCCATGCTGCGGCAGAGGCTGTCGAGGCTGTCCAGGCTGAGGCTGTCGCTTTCCAGCTGGAGTTCGGTATGGCTGCTGATCAGGCCGTTGAGCAGGCACCAGGCCAACAGGCCGGGCAGCTCCTGGCACTGGTAGAGGGTCTTGGCGGACTGGGGGCAGGCCAGCTGCCATTGGCCGTCCTTGCGGATCACCAGGCTCGGCTGGCCCATTTCCACCCGGGGCGGCAGGCACAGCTGCTGCAGCTTGTTGGGCTTCTCGGCGAAGGCGGCGTCCAGCTTGCGGCTCAGCACCGTCAATTCGATGGGGCAGAGCCGCGACACTGTGCCGGTGCGGCGGAACAGCTCCCGCGCCTCGTGCAGGCCGGCCAGCATCTGCTCACGCAGCCGCAAGTGCCATTCCTGCAGCTCCGCCAGGGGCCAGTGGCGGTGATCCTGGAGCTGCTCGCGCTTGGCCTGGTCCCAGCCCCAGGACTGGGCCAGGTCGGCCAGCGCCTGGGCGTGGTTGGCGGGCAGTTCCAGCAGGTTGTCGCCGCCGCACTTGAAGTAGAGGCAGGTGCGGGCCGTATCCAGCTCTACGGGCCCCAGGTCCAGCTCACGCAGGTACTGCTCCAGCAGCAGATAGGGGTCCAGGGCCATGACCTCGGTCTCGCCCCTGTGCAGGGCGCGGCGGAACTCGTTGCACAGCAGCCGCACCGCCGGGTACTGGCGGGCGTAGGCGGACATCAGGGTCAGCTTCAGCAGCGCCTTGTAGGGATTTTCTATGCCCTTGTAGAGCAGCCAGAGCATGGAGCCGAGGAACTCGTCCGCCGGTATGGGGTCCGGGGAGCCGAGGTCTATCCACTGGTGGGGGTCCACCCCCTTGGCGAAGAGGTTGGCCTTGGCCTGCAGGTAGGGGGTCTTGTCGTCCGGGCTGACCAGCAGCCAGATCGGCAGCTGGCCGGCCAGGCAGATGGCGCTGCGGTAGAATTCGTCCAGCAACAGCCAATGCTGGAAGCTGCCGCAGGACTCGCCGCTCATGCCCTGTTTGTTGCCCTGGCGGAACTGTTCGGGGTCTATGAGGAAGAAGGTCAGATCCATGCCCTGGCCCTTGCCCCAGTCGGTGAGGCGGTCGCACTTGGCGGCCAGGGCCTGGCGCTCTTCGGCGCCGAGGCAGGATCTGTGGCAGACCCAGATGTCCAGATCCGAGCAACGGGTCTGGCCCAGGGTGCCGGTGGAGCCCATGGAATAGACGGCCAGTATGCTGTCGTCGGAGGGGCTGTCCGCCTTGACCCCCAGCCGGGTGGCCAGGCGTTTACGCAGAGGCTCGTCCTCGACACTGCGGATGCCGTGGGGTGCCGCCTCCTCGCCGCCGGGCAGGGCTTGGTCCTGGCAATGCAACAGCGCCGGCACCAGGTCGAACACCATGGCCGCCTGGGGCGTCATGGCCTGGCGGGCCAGGCGCCGGCGTTCGGCGTGCAGGGCGGCGATGTTGAGGGTGAGCTGGTCGAGGCTGATGGGGGACATGGACCGTCTAAAGTGTTAATTCGGTCACATTTTAAACCCTGGCGCCCCTTTCGCCAACGCCTCAATTTCCTGTCGGCGCCAAGGCGATAGGTATACTGCTGAGATTATTAAGAAAAAGGACTATTCGACCATGTCGAGACGCTTTCTCTGGTTGTTGCTTAGCCTGCTCAGCCCCCTGGTGCTGGCGACCCCCGACCTGAGCCGCGTGGTGCTGTGCCGCGACGTGGTGCAGCGGGAGCCCGTAGGCGTGCTGCAGGGTGACCAACTGCCCAAGGGCCTGGACAAGCTGGTGCTCTTCACCGAGGTCCATGGCGGCGCCGGCCAGAAGCTGCACCACCGCTGGTACTTCAACGGCGCGCTCCAGGCCGATATCGCCCTGCCGCTGGGGGCCGATCGCTGGCGTACCTGGTCGCAGAAACACATCAGGCCCGGCACCTGGCGGCTGGAGGTGCTGAGCGACGACGGCACCCTGCTCTACCAGCACACCCTGGTCGAAAGCACAGCCCCCTAGTGGTAGGATGAGCTGAGAACAATCCAAGGCAGCGCAGCGATGTCCCAATCCATTCGTATTGCCACCCGGCAAAGTCCCCTGGCCCTCTGGCAGGCCCACCATGTGAAAGAGGCCCTGGAAGCGGCCCACCCCGGTCTGGAAGTGGTGCTGGTGCCCATGACCACCCAGGGTGACAAGATCCTCGACACCCCCCTGGCCAAGGTCGGCGGCAAGGGCCTCTTCGTCAAAGAGCTGGAGCTGGCCATGCTGGACGGCCGGGCCGACATCGCCGTCCATTCCATGAAGGACGTGCCTGTAGAGTTCCCCGAAGGCCTGGGCCTGGTCACCATCTGCGAGCGCGAGGATCCCCTGGACGCCTTCGTCTCCAACCGATCCCCCGACCTGGACGCGCTGCCGGCCGGCGCCGTGGTGGGCACCTCCAGCCTGCGCCGCCAGTGCCAGCTGCGGGCCCGCCGCCCCGATCTTGTGGTCAAGGACCTGCGCGGCAACGTCAACAGCCGCCTGGCCAAGCTGGACGATGGCCAGTACGACGCCATCATCCTGGCCTGCGCCGGCCTCAAGCGCCTCGGCATGGGCGACCGCATCCGCAGCGCCCTGCCGCCTGAGCTGAGCCTGCCCGCCGTGGGCCAGGGCGCCGTCGGCATAGAGGCGCGGCTGGGCGACGAGCGGGTACTGGCGCTGCTGGCCCCCCTCGGTCACGAGCCGAGCCGGATCAGGGTCAGCGCCGAGCGGGCCATGAACGAACGCCTCCAGGGCGGCTGCCAGGTGCCCATCGGCAGCTATGCTGAACTGCAAGGCGAGGAGCTCTGGCTGCGCGGCCTGGTCGGGCAGCCGGACGGCGGCGCCATCATCGAGGCCGAGATCCGCGGCCCGGCCAGCCAGGCCGAAGCGTTGGGCCAGACCCTGGGCCAGCAGCTGCTGGACAGCGGCGCCAAGGCCATACTGGAAGCCGTCTACGGAAGAAGCCTATGACATTGCTCATCACCAGACCCGAACCCCAGGCCAGCCGGCTGGCAGAACGCCTCCAGGCCGAGGGCGTCAAGGCGCTGGTGGTGCCCCTGCTGGATATCGAGATACTGCCGCCCCAACCCGGCTTGGCCGAAGAGCTGGCCCAGGCCGCCTGGGTGATAGCGGTGTCCAGCAACGCCGTGGCCGGCCTGCCAAAACCCCTGCCCAAGGGGCCGCGCTACGCCGCCGTCGGCGAAGCCACGGCCCAGGCTTTGCGCGATGCCGGTGCCCAGGCGGTGTTGGTGGCCGAGCCGCCGGACTCCGAAGGCCTGCTGGCCCAGCCGGCCCTGGCCAAGGTGCAGGACGAGAGCATCCTCATCGCCCGCGGCAACGGCGGCCGCGAGCTGCTGGCCCAGGTGCTTGGCGAGCGCGGTGCCCAGGTCAAGGCCCTGGAGCTCTACCGCCGCCAGCCGGTCAGCGTGGCGCCGGAGCAGTTCCTGGCCTGGCAGGACGCCAGTGTCGACCAGGTCCTCATCACCTCCCAGAGCCTGCTGGATGCCCTCTTGGCCACCACGCCGCCGCCGCTGCTGGACTGGCTCCATTCCCTGACCCTGCTGGTGCCGTCGCAGCGCGTGGCCGACCATTGCCGCCGGCAGGGTTTCGAGCAGCTGGTGCTGCTCAAGGACGCCTCGGACGAGGCCATCATTCATCATTTCAAGGAAAGTGCCGCCCCCATGACGGACAAGACCCCCACTCCCCCGACCCAGGCCTCCGAGCCCAAGCCGTCACCCAAGCCCGCCGCCCCCGGCAAACCCCAGGCCGCCAAGGGCGGCAAGGCCTCCCTGGCGTTGGCCTTGCTGGCACTGCTGCTGGGCGCCGGCGCCCTGGCCCTGTCCGGCTGGAGCTACTACCAGCAGCAACTGGCCGCCAAGGCGCCCAAGGCCCCGACGGTGGATCCGGCCCGGGTTGCCGAGCTGGAGCGCGGTGCGAGTGGGATGGGCGCGACCCTGGCCGCCCAGGCCAAGGCGCTGAAGCAGCAGGATGCGGCCTTGGCCCAGCTGCGCGAGCAGCTGGCGGCTGTCCAGCAGAAGGAAGAACAGGCGGTCAGCTGGCCCCGTGAGGAAGCGGCCAGCCTGGTACGCATGGCCAACCGCCGCCTTTATCTGGCCCAGGATCTCACTGTCGCCAAGGCCCTGCTGGAAGACGCAGACCAGGCCCTCAAGCAGCTGCCCGAGAGCAGCGACAACCTGGCTTGGCGCCAGGCCATAGCGGCCGATCTCGCCAGCCTGGATGCCCAGCCCCAGATCGACCGCACCGCCATCGCCATGCGCCTCGGCGGCCTGGCCCAGCAGGTGGCCAAGTTGCCCTTGAACATGGTCAAGCTGCCGGATCTGGCCGAGCAGAAGGCCGACCTGTCCCTGACCCAGGACAGCGGCGACTGGCGCGACAACCTGGCCAAGTCCTGGCAGCGCTTCACCGACGACTTCATCAAGATCCGCAAGCGTGACGGCGAAGTGGCGCCGCTGATGAGCCCCAGCCACCAGGCCTACCTGCGCGAGGCCCTGCGCCTGGCCCTGGACGGATCCCGCCTGGCCCTCTTCGCCGGTGACCAGGAGCGCTTCCAAGCCAACCTGCGCCAGGCCCGTGACTGGCTGACCGGCTATGCCGACACCAAGGAGCAGGCTACCCAGGCCTTCCTGGGCGAGCTGGACCAGCTGCTGGCGCTGCAGATCAGCCTGAGCCTGCCGGCCCAGCTCGATTCCCTGCGCTACGCGGAGGCCAAGCCATGATCCGCCTCATCCTGCTGCTGGCCCTGCTCATCGCCGGCCTGGTGATAGGTCCCTGGCTGATGGGCAATACCGGTTATGTGCTGATCGCCATGGGCCGCTACACCATAGAGATGTCGGTGGTGAGCCTGGGCATATCGCTGCTGGTGCTGTTGGGACTCATCTGGTGCCTGGACTGGCTGGTGCGGCGCCTGGCCCGTTCCTTCGGCAGCTCCCGCAGCTGGTTCAGCGATCGCAGCGGCCGCCGTGCCAACAAGAAAGCCTCCAAGGCCTGGGCCCAGCTCTGGCAGGGCCAGTACGGCCAGGCCGGCGCCGCTCTGGCTGCAGCCGTGCCCCATTCCCAACTGCCCGACCTGCCGCGCCTGGCCGCCGCCTATGCCGAGCACAGGGCCGGCGACAAGGCCGAGCGTGACCGCCTGCTGGCCGAGCTGGACCAACCCCTGGCCAGGGCCGCCCTGCTGCTGCAGCTGGGGGATCTGGAGTCGGCCCGCCAGGCCTTCGACGCCCTGGAAGAAGGGCAGCGCCAAGGCAAGAGCGGCAACCAGTTGGCCGCCCGCCTGGCCCTGGCCGAAGGGGACCTGGCGGCGCTCTGGCCGCACCTGGACAGCCTCACCGACGCCGAGCAGGACCGCTACCACTTGGCGGCCCTCAAGGCGCGGATCGGCGTCGCCGCCAAGGAAGGCCAGGCCAGCCTGTCCAGGCTGGAGCAGGTGTTGGACAAGCACAGCCGCCAACAGCCCGAGGTGCTGGCGGATCTGGCCGGGGCCTATGCCGCGGCCGGCGCCAGGGACAAGGCCCTGGATCTGCTGATGCCGGCCCTCAAACGCGACCCCCACCCCGCCTTGCTGGCCGAGCTGGCGGCCCTGGCCGGCACCGAAGATGCGGCCGAGCTGCAGCGCCAGTTGCTGAAATGGCACCACAAGCGTGACAACGACCCCGCCCTCTTGGCGACCCTGGGCCAGCTCAGTGCCAGGCAGGGGGATCTCAAGGAAGCCAGGCGTTACCTGGAGGCGGCGCTCCAGCTCAAGGAAGAGCCCCAATGGCGCCTGGCCCTGGCCCAGATCCTGGAGCGACTGGGCAACCTGGACGCGGCCTTGGCCCAGTACCGGACCCTGGCTTGAAGGCAGGCCGCGCCACCAGGGCGCGGCCTCACTTTATTGACAGGAAAAAGCCTTTGATTGCGCTAGTCTTTCCAAAGAGACTGGAGACGCTATGATGCGCTGGCTTGTCGTTACCCTCTTACTGCTCTGCCCCTGTTTGGCACCGGCCGCGACGCCGGAGCCCCTGTTGTCGTCTCGTTTTGCCGACATCGCCTATTCCGACCAGGACAGTTTCCTCAAGGATCTGCTGCGCCGCCGCGACCCCAGGCACCTTCAGGCGCCGGGGGCCAGCTACAAGGCGCCCGTGGTCAGCGCCATCAACTGGCAGGGCAAGGAAGGGGTGGTGCTGACCCAACGCGCCTGGTTCCTCGGTGAGCCCTACCACCTGGTGGTGTTCATCGTCGCCAGCGATTACAAGCCCCTCTACAAGACCCGCCGTGTCCATATCGAATGCCGGCTGGAGGGCAACCTTTCCCGCCGTGACGCCATAGAGCGCTGCCGCCGCCAGCAGGGCCACGACGACTGAGCCGCTGACGGCGTGCCGAACGCCGCTGGCGCCACCCTGGCAACCGCAGGGCGCATGGCCCTTGAGCCGGGCCGCCAAAGGCGCTTTGATAAGGCCAAGGCCACCACCGAGTCCCTTCATGACCACCCAACTCCAGGGCCTGGCCCTCTACTGGGATACCTTGCTGTTCACCGCCCGCATGGTGGCCCCCATCTTCCTGCTGGTGGCCCTGGGCGCCTTGCTGCGCCGCACCCGGCTGCTGGACGAGGCCTTCGTCCATACCGGCTCCCGCCTGGTGTTCCTGGTCTGCCTGCCGGTGCTGGTGTTCATCTCCATCAGCCAGACCCATATCCGCCAGGTGCTGGATCTGCCGCTGATGGCCCTGCTGGCGGCGGCTGTCCTGCTCACCTATTTGAGCTGCAGCCTCTGGGCCAGGGCCAAGGGCCTGGCCCAGGCCGACAGGGGCGCCTTCGTGCAGGGGGCCTTCAGATCCAACTTCGGCATCATAGGCCTGGCCATGGCCGTCAACCTCTTCGGCGAGGCGGGCCTCGGCCGGGCGGCGGTGCTGCTGGCCCTGGGCATTCCCTTGTTCAACGTGCTGTCGATACTGGCCCTGTCAGGGGGCGGGCGGCGCTGGGGCCAGACCCTGGCCACCGTCTGCAAGAACCCCCTGATCATCGCAGTGGCGCTGGCTTTGCCGTTCTCGGTGATGGAATGGCGGTTGCCGGCCCTGGCCTTGGATGTGGGCCAGTCCCTGGGGCGCATGACGTTGCCCCTGGCCCTGCTGACCATAGGGGCCACCCTCAACTTCCGGGAGCTCAAATCGGATTCGAAACTGGCCGGCCAGGCCAGCCTGGTGAAGCTTTTGTGGATGCCTGGGCTCTCAAGCCTGGTGGCCTGGGGATTGGGCTTTGCCGGTAAGGATGTGGCGCTGCTGTTCGTGATGCTGGGCTCACCGACGGCGGCAGCGGCCTTCGTCATGGCCCGCGCCATGGGGGCCAATGCCCAGCTCACCGCCAACATCATACTGGTGTCCACCCTGGGCTCGGTGCTGAGCCTGTCCGGCGGTATCTACCTGATGCGCCTCAGCGGCCTGATCTAGGCGGCTATCAGGCGGTTGCGTCCGGCCAGCAGGCCGAAGAGGGTAGCCATCAGGCTGATGGCCGCCAGCAGTGGCGCCGTCGCCGTCCAGCCGCCGAAACCGTCCTGCCAGGCGCCCACCGCCAAGGGCCCCAGGGCGGCCAGGCAGTAGCCCAGGCCCTGGGCCATGCCGGAAAGCCGGGCCGCCACCTGGCTGTCGGGGCTGCGCAGCACCAGCAGCGCCAGGGCCAGGCCGAAGGAGGCGCCCTGGCCCACACCCAGGATGAGCCCCGCCGGCCACAGCCAAGCGTCCCCTGCCAAGAGGATCAGCATCAGTCCAACCAGGGTGGCAACCATGGACAGGCCTATGGGCAGTTTCTGGTCGCGCCCCAGGTGGCTCAAGGCCGGGGCCAACAGCGCCGCCGGCGCCTGGATGAAGATGGAGACCGAGGTCAGCCAGCCGGCCGCCGCCGGGCTCAGGCCGCGGTTGATCAGCATGCTGGGCAGCCAGGCGAAGACGCTGTAGGCCAGGGCCGACTGCAGCCCTATGTAGAGGGTGACCTGCCAGGCCAGGGCCGAATGCCAGAGCGGCTTGGGCCGCGCGGCCTGCAGCGGCAGGTTACCACCTTGACCGTAGCGCCATATCAGCAAGGCCAGCAGGGCCGGCAGGGCCCAACTGGCCAGGGCCAGGCTGGTGGAGTGGAAGAAACCGGCCAGGGGCACCATGGTGCCGGCGGCCGCGGCCGCGCCCAGGCAGAGGACCATGGTGTAGAGGCCCGTGACCAGGCCGGCCTTCTGAGAAAAGTCGCTCTTGACGATGCCGGGCAGCAATACCCCCGCCACCCCTATACCGGCGCCGGCCAGCACCATGCCGCCAAACAGGGCCCAGGGGCTGCCAAGGCCACGCAGCAGCACCCCGGCCAGGATCGCCAGCAACGCCAGGCGCACCGCCCAGCCCAGGCCAAGGCGCTGGGCCAGCAGCGGGGCCAGGGGGGCGAAGAGACCGAGGCAGAGCACCGGCAAGGTCGTCAGCCAACCGGCGGCGGTGGCCGACAGTCCCAGGTCGGGCAAGACGGGCCCCAGGCTGGACAGGGCCGGCCGCAGGTTCAGCGCGACCAGCAACAGCGCCAGCAGATTATATGAAGGCGAAGGCATCGCCGTAGAGGTGTTCGCGCACGGCGCCCTGGGCCAGGAAGAGGTCACGGGCCACGGCGGCCATCTCGAAGCGGCCGGCGATGTAGATGTCGAAACCGGACAGATCAGGGTGCCTGTCTTTCACCACTTCCACCACCAGCCCTTCCTCGCCGGGAAAGCCGGCCGGCTTGTCTTCCAGCACAGGTATGTACTGGAGGTTGGGGTTGAGGGCGGCCAGGGCCTTGATCTCCTCGTGGAGGTAGAGGGCTTGTGGGGTCTTGCCGCCCCAGTAGAGCTGGATGGGCCTGAGCGGATCCATCTGCAGGGCGCGGCGCACCAGGGCCCGCACATAGGAGAAGCCGGTGCCGCCGGCGATGAGGATCAGCGGCCTGTCGCTGTCTTCGCGCAGCTGGGCATGGCCGGCGGGCAGCTCTATCTCCACCGTTTCGTGGCTTTGGAAATGCGCCACCACCTGCATGGCCCAACTGTCGGCCCCGAAGGCGCCCAGGTGCAGCTCGATGAAGTCGTCATCGGCCAGGGAGGCGATGGAGAAGGGCCTCTTGTCTTCCTCGCTCAGCACCACCTTGAGGTATTGGCCGGCGGCGAACGCCTGGCCCTTGGGGGCCTTGAGGCGCACATGGTAGACGGTGTCGGTGAAGGGGCGCACGTCCTGCACCCGGCATTGAATTCGTTGCATAAGCACTCAGTTGTTGTCGAGGATGCCAAGCTGGTCCCAGATGGCGTCGATACGGGCCACCACGGCCGGGTCCTGCACTATGGGCCTGCCCCATTCGCGATGCACTTCCCCTGGCCACTTGTTGGTGGCATCCAACCCCATCTTGGACCCTAGGCCCGCTTCCGGCGAGGCGAAATCCAAAAAGTCGATGGGGGTGTTGTCGATCAGCACCGTATCCCGCTTGGGATCCATGCGGGTGGTGATGGCCCAGATCACGTCCTGCCAGTTGCGGGCGTCGATGTCGTCGTCACAGACGATGACGAACTTGGTGTACATGAACTGGCGCAGGAAGGACCAGACCCCCAGCATCACCCGCTTGGCGTGGCCGGGGTAGCGCTTCTTCATGGTCACCACCGCCATCCGGTAGCTGCAGCCCTCGGGGGGCAGGTAGAAGTCCACTATCTCCGGGAACTGCTTCTGCAGTATGGGCACGAACACCTCGTTCAGCGCCACTCCCAGCACCGCAGGTTCGTCCGGCGGACGGCCGGTGTAGGTGGAATGGTAGATGGCGTCCTTGCGCCTGGTGATGTGGGTGACGGTGAACACCGCGTGGCGTTCCTGCTCGTTGTAGTAGCCGGTGTGGTCCCCGAAGGGCCCTTCCATGTGGGTCTCTTCCGGGTCGATATAGCCTTCCAGCACTATCTCGGCGCCGGCCGGCACTTCGAGGTCGCAGCTGACGGCCTTGACCACTTCGGTCTTGTTGCCGCGCAAGAGGCCGGCGAAGGCGTATTCGGAGAGGCTGTCAGGAACAGGGGTCACGGCGCCGAGGATGGTCGCGGGGTCGGCGCCGAAGGCCACTACCACAGGGAACTTCTCGCCCGGGTGGGCTTCCTTCCATTCGGCGAAATCCAGGGCGCCGCCGCGGTGGGATAGCCAGCGCATGATCAGCTTGTTCTTGCCCAGCTTCTGCTGGCGGTAGATGCCGAGGTTCTGGCGCTCCTTGTAGGGGCCCTTGGTGACGGTGAGGCCCCAGGTCATCAACGGCGCTATGTCGTCAGGCCAGCACTTCTGGATGGGGATGGCGTCGAGGTTCACCTGGTCGCCTTCCAGCACCACTTCCTGGCAGAGGGCGGACTTGAGGCGTTTGACCGGCATGTTCAGCACCTGCTTGAACACCGGCAGCTTGTCCCAGAGTTCCTTGAAGCCCTTGGGCGGCTCGGGTTCCTTGAGGTAGGCCAGCAACTTGCCCACTTCACGCAGGGCGCTGACGTCTTCCTGGCCCATGCCCAGGGCCACCCGCTTGGGGGTGCCGAAGAGGTTGGCCAGCACCGGCATGTTGTGGCCCACAGGGTTCTCGAAAAGCAGGGCCGGGCCACCGGCACGCAGGGTGCGATCGGCGATCTCCGTCATTTCCAGTTCGGTGCTGATGGGGTGCTTGATGCGCTTGAGCTCGCCCATCTGTTCGAGCTGCTCGATGAAGTCCCGCAGGTCCTTGTATTTCATGTTATCTGCCATGTGGGCGAAGTGGCGCCATTATAGCCTTCTGCGGGCCCGAGCGCAGCCCGGGGCACGGCCTCCCGGCTAGAGCAGCGGCAGTGTCGAGCCCAGCAGCAGGACCGCCATCAGCAGGTTGAAGCGCCTCAGCCAGTGTGGCTGGGACAAGAGCCGGCTGAGCTGGCTGCCGGCGGCTGTCCAGACGCAGACGGAGGGCAGGTTGATGCTGGCAAAGACCAGGGCTATCAAGCCTAGGGCCAGCCAGGTGGCGGCGGGGTTGTAGAGGCTGACGGCCGTCAGGGCCATGGTCCAGCCCTTGGGATTCACCCATTGGAAGGCGGCGGCGGCCCAGAAGCCCATGGGTCTGTAGGAAACACCGACCTCCCTGGGCTTGCTGAAGGCTATCTTCACCGCCAGGTAGGCCAGGTAAAGCATGCCGGCCACCTTGAGCACCTGGTGGAGCCAGGGATAAGCCGTGAAGAGCCCGGTCAGCCCCAACCCCACCAGTATCACCATCAGGCTGAAGCCGATCACGACCCCCAGCATGTGGGGAAGGGAACGCCAGAAACCCACGTTGGCCCCTGAGGTCATCAGCATGATGTTGTTCGGGCCGGGCGAGAAGGTGGTGGCGAAGGCGAACAGGACCAAGGTCCAGAGCTGTTCCAGCGGCATGACAGGCTCCTCTTGAGGAAAGGCAGAGACCAGAAAATGGTACTTGGAGCCGGTCGCAATAAGGTGCTTAAATTTGTTTGGTTAAGATGATTTTCGCAATAAATAATCGCTATGGATAAATTTGACGAAGGAATATTGCACAGCCTGAAAAGGGATGGCCGTATCGCCAATGTGGAGCTGGCCGAGCGCATCGGCCTGTCACCCTCGGCTACCCTGCGGCGAGTCCAGGAGCTGGAGCGCGCCGGCATTATCAAGGGTTACAGGGCGGTGCTGGACAACGGCAAACTGGGGATAGGTTTCGTGGCCTATGTGTCTGTGGGCCTGTCCAACCACAGCAAGGCCTCCCAGTTGGCCTTCGAGGAGCAGGTCCGTTTCGCCGACGAGGTCACCGAGTGCCACAACATCACCGGCATGAGCGAATACCTGCTGAGGGTGGAAACCCGGGACCTGGCCTCCTACAAGCGCTTCCACGCCAATGTCCTGGGTGAATGTCCCCAGGTCGACGCCATCACTACCATGGTGGTGATGGACTCGCCCAAGGATGAGAGGCTCTAGCCGCTAAGAGGTAAAAAAAAACGGCCGCCTGGGCGACCGTTTTTTCTCTCGACAGGACTCAGCTCTTGGAGCGCTTCATGGCTTCGAAGAACTCGTCGTTGGTCTTGGTCATGGACAGCTTGTCGATGAGGAACTCCATGGCGGTGATCTCGTCCATGGGGTGCAGGATCTTGCGCAGTATCCACATCTTCTGCAGCTCGTCGTCGCGGCACAGCAACTCTTCGCGGCGGGTGCCGGAGCGGTTGAAGTCGATGGCCGGGAAGACGCGCTTCTCGGCTATCTTGCGGGACAGGTGCAGTTCCATGTTGCCGGTGCCCTTGAACTCCTCGTAGATGACTTCGTCCATCTTGGAGCCGGTGTCGATCAGGGCGGTGGCGATGATGGTCAGGCTGCCGCCTTCCTCGACGTTACGGGCGGCGCCGAAGAAGCGCTTGGGCTTGTGCAGGGCGTTGGCGTCCACACCACCGGTCAGTACCTTGCCGGAGCTGGGCACGACGGTGTTGTAGGCGCGGGCCAGACGGGTGATGGAGTCCAGCAGGATCACCACGTCCTTCTTATGCTCGACCAGGCGCTTGGCCTTCTCGATGACCATCTCGGCTACCTGCACGTGGCGGCTGGCCGGCTCGTCGAAGGTGGAGGCCACCACTTCGCCTTTGACCAGGCGCTGCATCTCGGTCACTTCTTCGGGACGCTCGTCGATGAGCAACACTATCAAGACGCACTCGGGGTGGTTGTAGGTGATGCTCTGGGCGATGTTCTGCAGCAGTATGGTCTTACCGGCCTTGGGCGGCGCGACGATCAGGCCGCGCTGGCCCATGCCGATGGGGGAGGCCAAGTCCAGGACCCGGGCAGTGATGTCCTCTTTACTGCCGTTGCCCCTCTCCATGCGCATGCGGCTGTTGGCGTGCAGGGGAGTGAGGTTTTCGAAGAGGATCTTGTTGCGGGAGTTTTCCGGGCGGTCGAAGTTGACTTCGCTGACCTTGAGCAGCGCGAAATAGCGCTCGCCTTCCTTGGGGGGCCGGATCTTGCCGGAAATGGTGTCACCGGTGCGCAGGTTGAAACGACGGATCTGGCTGGGAGAGACATAAATGTCGTCTGGGCCGGCCAAGTAGGAAGAATCTGCGCTGCGGAGGAAACCAAAACCGTCCTGCAGTATTTCCAGGACGCCATCACCGAAAATGTCTTCCCCTGATTTGGCATGGGCCTTGAGGATGGCGAAGATGATGTCCTGTTTGCGCGCCCGCGCCATGTTTTCCAGGCCCATTTCATCGGCCAGGGCTACCAGTTCCGAAACTGGCGTGTTCTTTAATTCGGTTAGATTCATAGTGGTGGGTTGTTATTCAACGTTTTGGTATCAAACGGGAAATTTCCACGCCCCGGCGTGAATACAGGAAGGGCATGAAGGGAAGTAACGGGTCTAAATTAGCAGTGAACCTGGACCGCGTCTAGGACAAAAAGGCAACAATAACGAACAAGGCGCCTGGCGGCGCCTTGTGGTCGGGCTTAGATATTGGTGTCCAGGAACTCTTTGAGTTGGGTCTTGGACAGGGCTCCGACTTTGGTGGCAGCGACCTGGCCGTTCTTGAACAGCAGCAGGGTCGGGATACCACGGATACCGAATTTCGGCGGGGTGTCGCTGTTTTGATCGATATTGAGCTTGGCGACGGTGAGGCGGCCAGCATATTCTTCAGCGACGTCGTCCAGAACGGGGGCGATCATCTTGCAGGGACCACACCACTCGGCCCAGAAATCGACCAGGACGGGGCCCTGAGCTTGCAGGACATCGCTCTCGAAACTGTCGTCGCTCAAGTGAACAATTTTATCGCTCATGGCTATCTCCAAAGGGTTATGCGACACGGGGCGAAATAGCGGCCTCGGCGCTAGCTGGGCCTATTTCAATGGAATCTGTTCCTCATTGCAAGTCGAAGCTGATATGCTTGGAAGCCTATGACAAAGACACATTTAACCGAAACCAAGTTCGATGAACTTGGCCTAGCAGAACCGGTGTTGAAGGCCCTCGCCGAGAAGGGTTTTCACAATTGCACACCCATACAGGCGCTGTCCCTGCCCATAGCGCTCCAGGGAAAAGACGTTGCCGGTCAAGCACAAACGGGCACAGGCAAGACAATTGCCTTCCTCGCCGCCACCTTCCACCATCTGTTAACACATCCCGCCTCAGCCGATCGCACCCCGCAACAACCCCGTGCCATCATCATGGCCCCGACCCGGGAACTGGCCATCCAGATCCACAAGGATGCGGTCGCCATGGCCAAGGCATCGAATTTTACGATGGGCCTAATCTACGGCGGTGAGGGCTACGACAGCCAACGCAAACAGTTGGAAGAGGGCGTGGACGTCCTGATCGGCACCACAGGCCGCATCATCGACTACTTCAAGCAGGGCGTCTTCGACCTCAAGGCCATCCAGGTGGTGGTGTTGGACGAAGCCGACCGCATGTTCGACCTGGGCTTCATCAAGGATATCCGTTACCTGTTCAGGCGCATGCCGGATCCGGCCCAGCGCCTGAACCTGCTGTTCTCCGCCACCCTCTCCTTCAAGGTGCAGGAACTGGCCTACGAACACATGAACACCCCCGAGCACGTGCAGGTGGAGCCGGAGCAGAAAACTGGCGCCCGCATCACCGAAGAACTCTTCTATCCGTCCAAGGAAGACAAGTTCAAGCTGCTGCTGACCCTGATGGAAGAAGACTGGCCGGACAAGGCCATCGTCTTCGCCAACACCAAGATCGTCTGCGAGCGGGTCTGGGGCCATCTGGCGGCCGACGGCCACAGGGTGGGCCTGCTGACAGGTGACGTGCCCCAGAAGAAGCGCCTCAAGATCCTCGAGGACTTCACCCAGGGCAAGCTGGACATACTGGTGGCCACCGACGTGGCGGCCAGGGGCCTGCACATCCCGGCCGTGACCCATGTCTACAACTTCGACCTGCCCGACGATTGCGAAGACTATGTGCACCGCATCGGCCGTACCGGCCGCGCCGGCGCCTCAGGCCATGCCGTCAGCCTGGCCTGTGAAGAGTACGTCTTCAACCTGCCGGCCATCGAGGAGTACATAGGGCACGAGATCCCCGTGACCCAGTACCGCCACGACGCCCTGCTGACCGACCTCAAGCCGCCGCTGCGCCTGCATAGGGCCGGCCGCGACAGGCCTGGCCATGGTCGTAGTGGCGGTGGCCGTGACGGTGGTGGCAACAGGGGCCGTAGCCGCGGTCCGCGCCGTCCCTCCTCAAACTGAGGCAAGAGGCTTGGGTGCCGTCAGTCCGCTCTATGCGGCCATCGATCTCGGCTCCAACAGCTTCCACATGCTGGTAGCCCGTTCCTGCCACGGCCAGGTGCAGACCCTGGCCAAGGTCAAGCGCAAGGTGCGCCTGGCTGCCGGCCTGGACGACAGCTACCAGCTGTCCCTCGAAGCCATGGAAAGGGGCTGGCAATGCCTGACCCTCTTCGCCGAGCGGCTGCAGGGCATACCTTCAGAGCAGGTGAGGGTGGTGGCTACCGCCACCCTTCGCTATGCCAGGAACGCCGATACCTTCCTTCGCGAAGGTGAGCGCATCCTCGGTTGCCCCATCCAGGTGATCAGCGGCGAGGAAGAGGCGGCCCTCATCTACCAGGGCGTCGCCCACACCAGCGGCCAGGAAGGCCGGCGACTGGTGGTCGACATCGGCGGTGCCTCCACCGAACTGGTGATCGGCACCGACTTCGCCCCCGAAAAGCTGCAAAGCCTGGAGATGGGCTGCGTCACTTTCCAGAACCGTTACTTCGCCGACGGCAACCTCAGCCAGCAGGCCTTCGATGCCGCCATAGCGGCCGCGCAAAGCAAGCTGACCCCGCTGCGCGACCATTACCTCGCGTTGGGCTGGGACCACTGCGTCGGCGCTTCCGGCTCGGTCCAGGCCGTCCAGGAAGTGCAGCTGGCAAGGGGGGAGAACGAGACCCTGACCCTGGCGCGGCTGCGCCAAACCCTGGCGACCACTGTCGCCTGCGGCCACATGGACAGCCTGGCCATGCCTGGCTTGATGGAAGAGCGTAAGCCGGTCTTTGCGGCGGGCCTCGCCATCCTTATCGCCATCTTCGAGAGCCTGGCCGTCAGCGCCATGGAAGCCTCTGGCGGTGCCTTGCGCGAAGGGGTCATCTATGGCCTCTTGCCGGCACCGGAGTTGGATGTGCGCAGCCGTACCCTGGCCGCCATCAGCGCCCGTTTCTCCTTGGACGAAAGCCAGGGGGAAAGGGTGGCCGAGCTGGTTAGCGCCCTGGCGCCCCTCTCCCTCGACCCCGAGCAAGTGGCGCTGGCGGCCGCTGCCGCCAGGCTCCATGAGCTGGGGCTGGCAGTGGGCTTCAAGCAGGCGGCCGATCACGGCGCCTACCTGCTCAACCACCTGGATCTTCCCGGCTTCAACCAGCACGAGCGCCGCGATCTGGTGGCCCTGCTGGCCCACCAGGAAGGCTCCCTGGACGGGCTCCCAAGGCGCCTGCTGCTGCCGGCCGCCCTGCTGCGCCTGGCCATACTGCTCTGTGCCAGCCGCCAGGACCCGCCTGAAGGCATCCAATTGCATAGCCAGGATAACGAGCTGGTGCTTGCCTTGCCTGTCCCTTGGCTGGCGCAGCGGCCGTTGCTCAGTTCCATGCTGGAGGAAGAGCAGGGCCTTTTTCACACATCAGGGATCTCTCTGCGGTTGATCTGACCGGCTTTGCTATAACAAAGTCATGGGCAGGCGCAGTGTGGAGGGATCATGAAAAGCGCCAAAGAATTCGCACACTGGCTGCATGCCCGCGTCGGCCATGTGCGGGAAGGCGTCTACCTGACCCGGGAGGATGTGCAGGAGCTGAGTGGCCGTCAGCGCTTCACCATAGACTACATCAACGATGTCCATTTCGAGCTGGCCGCCCTGGGCCTGGGGCTGGTGACAGACACCCACCGCGAGTACTTCTACCTCATCCACCTGCCCAAGGAGCATTGGCTCAAGTTTGGCGACCGTTACAGCCCTGGTCCCCGGGAAGCGGTACGGCCTGAGGTCGAAGGACAGGACAGCGTGGTACGCCGCCTCAAACCCTGAAACGGCCGATCAGCTGCCCCAACTCCCCTGACAGTTTGTCCAGATCGCCACAGAGGCTGTTGTTGTGGGCGGTCAGGGCCTCGGTGTCACTGATATGACCGCTGATACGGCCGAGGTTCTGGTTCACTTCAGCACCAATGCTGGACTGCTCCTCGGCGGCGGTGGCGATCTGGTTGTTCATGCCGTTGATCTCTGAGACGGCATTGGTGATGGAAGCCAGGATCTCGCCTGTGCCGTTGACCTTTTCCACAGCCCTCTCGCTGCCTTTGCGGCTCTCCATCATGGTGGCCACAGCCGCCCGCGCCCCTTGCTGCAGCCGGCCTATCTTCTCCTGGATCTCCTCAGTGCTCTGCTGGGTGCGGCTGGCCAGGGACCTGACTTCGTCTGCCACCACAGCGAAACCGCGGCCCTGCTCGCCGGCCCTGGCCGCCTCTATGGCGGCGTTCAAAGCAAGCAGGTTGGTCTGCTCGGCGATGGCGCGGATCACGTCCAGTATGGAGCCGATGGACTCCACGTCGGCTCCCAGGGTTTCCATGCTGCCGGCAGCCTGCTCTATGTCGCGGGCCAGGCCCCCTATGGCGTCTATGGTGTCGTCCACGTTGGCCTGCATGGCCCTGGCCTGGCCGTCTGTCCCCCTGGTGGCCTGGGCGGCGTTCTGGGCCGATTCGGCCACGTTATGGGTCGCCAATGCCATCTGCTCCATGGCGTGGGAGACCTGCTCGGCGTCGGTTTTCTGCAGCTTGAGGGCGTCGCTGGCCTGCTGGGCGCTGGCCCTCAGCCTGCCGTTCAACTCCTGCAACTGGTGGACGGCGCGGGTGAGGTCCAGAACCAGGTCGTGGATCTTGGAAACGAAGGTGTTGAAGGCCTGGGCCAGCAACGCCGTTTCGTCGTTGCCTTCCACGTCCAGGCGGCGGGTGAGATCCCCCTCGCCACTGGCCAGATCCGTGAGGCCGTCGGTGAGGTGGCGCAGGGGCTTGACCAGGGTCGAGGCCAGCCAGGCGGTGGCGACCACCAGCAGGGCCAGCATCACCACCATAAGGCCGCCTTGCTGCCATCGTTGCTTGGCGAGGGCCTGCTGGCTCTGTTCGGCCTGCTTAGCTATCTGGGCGTCGATGTCGTCGATATAAAAGCCGGTGCCGATCATCCAGTGCCACTTGTCCAGGTAGATGGCGTAGGAGAGTTTGGGATAGGGGGTGCTATCGGCGCCGGGCCTGGGGTAATGGTAGGTGACGAAGTCGCCACCTTTCTTGCCGGCTTTGATGAGGTCGCGGATCAGGTAGACGCCGTTGGCGTCCTGGAGATCCCAGTAGTTGTTGCCTTCGCCCTTGCCGCCCCGGCCCTGGAACACCTTGGTGCCCTTGTCGTCGTAACCGAAGATGTAGCCGTCCTTGCCGAACTCCAAGGATCTGAGCCGCTTCCTGGCCTCTTCCATGACCGCCGGGCTGTTGGCGTCGGGACTGTCATAGAGGGGCTTGATGGCGGTGAAAGCCAACTCCACATAGTGGACCAGCTCACTCTCCTTGGTTTTCACCAGGGTCTGGCGCAGTTCGGCCAGGCTACGGCTTTCTTCGGCCTTCTGGTCGTAGCTGGCCAGCAGCTGCATGGCCAGGGCCAGCAGCATGGCCGGCACCACGGCCAACAACAGCATCTTGTTGCGGATCTGCCATTTCATGCCTTACTCCCCCTTTCAGGCATCCGGTTTCCCGTGATCGGTTTTATTCCTTATCGACAGCAACATCCTTGGTCTTGATTGAACTTTGGTCTTAGTAGCCTTATTCGTCCTCGCCTTCTTCCCCTTCCAGGCGCAGGTCCATGGCGCCGCTGCCGGCCGTTTCGTTCTTGGCCAGCTTGACCTTGAGGCGCAGGTCGTTGACGGAGTCGGCATTGCGCAGCGCCTGGTCGAGGTCGATCTTGCCTTCCATGTGCAGTTTGAACAGGGCTGTGTCGAAGGTCTGCATGCCGAGGTTCTCGGACTTCTGCATGATCTCCTTGATGGCGTGGACATCGCCGCGTTTGACCATGTCCTGCACTGTGGAGGTGCCCAGCAGTATCTCCACGGCGGCACAGCGCTTGCCGTCCACCGTCGGCACCAGGCGTTGGGAGACGAAGGCCCTCAGGTTCAGGGACAGGTCCAACAGCAGCTGGGGGCGGCGCTCTTCCGGAAAGAAGTTGATGATACGGTCCAGGGCCTGGTTGGCGTTGTTGGCGTGCAAGGTGGAGATACAGAGGTGGCCGGTTTCGGCGAAAGCGAGGGCGTGCTCCATGGTCTCGCGGTCACGGATCTCACCGATGAGGATGACGTCAGGCGCCTGGCGCAGGGTGTTGATCAGGGCGGCATGGAAACTGCGGGTGTCTGTGCCCACTTCCCGCTGGTTGATGATGCTCTTCTTGTGCTTGTGGACGAACTCCACCGGATCTTCGATGGTGATGATGTGGCCGCTGGCGTTGCTGTTACGGTAGTCGATGAGGGCCGCCAGGGAGGTGGACTTGCCCGAACCGGTGGCACCGACGAAGAGCACCAGGCCGCGCTTGGACATGATCACGTCTTTGAGCACTTCCGGCATGCCCAGGTCTTCCAGCTTGGGGATGTCGTTGCGGATATAGCGCGCCACTATGCTGACTTCGTTGCGCTGTTTGAAGATGTTGACCCGGAAGCGACCGACACCGGGAATGGAGCGGGCCAGGTTCATCTCCAGCTCCTTGTTGAACTTGAGTCGCTGCTCTTCGTCCATGACGAAGTCAGCCACTTCGGCGATCTCACCCGGGGCCAAGGCGTCCTTGGCCAGGGCCTTGAGCTGGCCATGGAACTTGGCGCAGGGCGGCGCGCCTGTGGACAGGTAGAGATCCGAGCCCTCGTTGCGGGCCAGCACTGTCAGGTATTGGTCGATGTCGATCATGGGAGTCTTCTTATGATTGCAAGCGGCCTAATAAGTACAACGCTTGTAGCCGGACATCAAGGTGCGCAGTGGCCGCGCCTAAAGAAGTAGTAGCCGTAGTCGCCTTTCATTACCATGCCGTCGGCACCTTGCATGACCAGATGGTAGTTACCCAAGCGGGGGTCATCCACCTGCAGCAGCTCCTCTTCCTGGCTGAAGTCGCTGAGGATCTGGAGGGGGCCATTGACCACCTCCAACTGGCGGTCACCGAAGGTCCACTGGGCAGGTTTGCTGAGATCCTTGGCACCGGTCAGGGAAAGGGACGTGGCGAAGTTGCACCATTGCCCGACCAGGGGCTTGAACTGCTGGCTGCGGGTAACGCGGGTCTTGGATTGGGGACCCGTCTTGTCTTTCTGGTAAAGTCTCTGGATGCCGTGCTGGCAAGGGGTATCCCGATACTCCACTTTGCCCTGTGCCGTCTTGCACTGATAGACGCCAGCCTGGGCAAAAGCGGCGTAAAAACACAGGGTGACAAAAAGCCAGATACGCGGCATGCTGTTTCTCAAAAAGTGTAACAACTCCTTAAAGACTAACATTGGCATCTTAAATAACAAGAGCTTAAGAAATAGGCATGATAATGGACTCTATGGCCCATAATGCTATTTACCGGAGCAACGCCAAAAAGGGACACTTGCGGCGCGACCACTGCCAAACAACTTCAAGCACAATAGGTGGTTGATGAATTTTGAATTTTCCGCTTTCGTGAAAGCGAAACGGCGTACTTTGGGTCTTTCGCAGGAAGAGTTCGCACACCACCTCTCCTGCCGCAGAGAAGCCTTTGCCAGGTTGGATGCCGTGACCATCAGTCGATGGGAGCGGGGGGTGACTACGCCTTCTCTTTACCGCCAGGCCCAGATCATTGCCGCCGTGGGGGACGACCCCCTGAAAACGCTCTGTGAGAGTGAGGACGACGAAGCCAAAGAGCTGGCGGATGCCTTCCTGCTGCGCGAGCCTTGGACCCGCCTGCGCGCCTTCTTCTATCGCTACCGAGTTGCCGACCACCTGAAGGTGGGGGTCGAGATGAGCGAGGATGACCAGGCCGAGTTCGAGCGCTTCTACGGTTGGGTGGGCGCCTGCGACAGTGGCGACGTCATGATCGAGGCCTGCCGCCGCTTGAATGCCGAGGGCCGCCTGTCCCACCAGTTGATCCGCCATCACGACCTGCTGTTGGCCCACATGGTCATGGTGCCCATAAAGAAGTCGGCCAAGGACGCCATCGCCATCGACGGGGATGACTACTTCAGCAAGCTGACCCCAGGGCAGTTGCCGGAAGAAAACGCCCCCTGCTATCTGCTGGTCACCCATGCCGGTGGTCTTTGCGACAGCCAGTTGGAAAGGTGCCTGCGCAAGCTGATGGACCGCATCACCCGTCACAGCCATATCCACGGCGTGATCTGGCGCGGCTACCGCGGCGATGCCGACTCTCTCTGCAACGTGCTGGGCATGGAGTTCATCGGCCGGGCCAACGAAACAGGCCATTACTACCTGTTGGAGCGGGAACGCCTGGCCAGCCAGTTGGCGGCGGCCCTGCTGGGTAAGACGGACGACAATTGATCCTGGTTACCATGAAAAAAGCCCCGGCCTGATGCCGGGGCTTTTGTTTGGGGTTTTCCCTGGACCTTCGACAGGTCCAGGGAAGGATCAGGGCTTGATAACGCCGTAATCGGGCCCCTGGTAGCGTGGGGCCGGCTCCACGCCAGGCTCGCAGCCGGGCTTGAGCTGGTCGGCGCTGACCAGGTACCAGAGGCCACCGTGGCGATCGCCCACGAAGAGGTCGTCACTCAGCTTGAAGCACTGCTCTATGTTGCGCTTGGGTCCCAGCACATAGTACTGCTGGCCCTGCTGCACCCAGTCGCGGGCGGCGGCCCGCTGGGCAGGCAGGTCGCCATGGAAGCCAAACTGCACCACTGGCCTGTCGGCAAAGAGGGCGAACTGCTCCTTGTAGTCCAGCAGCGCCAGCTTGCCATCGGGCCCGATGCGCTGGCTGACCTTGGCCATGATGTCGACGGGGGTGCGTACGGTATCAAGGGCAGGCCCGCCCAGCAGGCTATAGCCCAGCCAGAAGCCCCCTATCACCCAGCCCCAGCCCTGCCAGACGGGCTTGTTGCGGCTCAGCCACTGGGCGGCCAGCATCAAGATGCCTGTGACGGCCAGGAACACCACGCCTTCGGTGCCCAGCAGCTTGTGGGCCTTTGGCAGGGCGGCGGCGATCAGCAGCGCTGCCGTCAGCAGCCAACCCAGGCCACGCCACAGGCGCTGGCACCAGCGGCCGGCCAGGGCCTGCTCCAGGAAGGGCGCCGTCACCAGGGCCAGCCAGGGCAGGGCCGGGGTGATGTAGACGCCGCGCTTGCCGGGGCTGATGGAGAAGAACAGCAGTACCGCCACCACCATCACCAGTGGCAACAGCACTTCAGGCCGCGCCTTTTCCTTCCACCATGTCTTGGCCAGGAAGGGGATCATCAGCGACAGCGGTAGCCAGAATACCGGCACCACTTCGACCAGGTAATACCAGAAGGGCTTCTTGTGGCCCAGGGAATGGACATAGCGGTTGGCGGTCTGGTTGAAGAGGATGTTGTCCCTGTAGGCCATGGCTTCCGGGTTGCTGCTGTGGGCGGCGTACCAGAGCATGGGCAGGCCCCAGGTGGCGATGGCCGCCAGCAGCACCAGCGGGCCCAGCCAGCCGCGCTTGCTCATATTGGCCCGCAGATCTTTGCGCCAGAGCAGCGGCAGCAGCAGGAACAGCGCCAGTACCCCTACCCCTTTGGTGATGACCCCGAAGCCGGCGGCGGCAAAGCCGATGAAGTACCAGCGCCAGTCCGGCCCCAGCAGCAGGTGCCTGGCCAGGCCGTAGCCGCCCAAGGTGATCCAGAACACCACCAGCATGTCGATCTGGGCCGTCTTGGCCTGCAATGTGAACTGCAGGGTGAAGGCCAACAGCCAGAGGGTGCGGGTCGCCGCTTCCTGGCCGAAGAGGCGGCGGGACAGGTCCACCGTCAGCCAGGCGGTACCCAGGCCGGCCAGGGCCGAAGGCAGCAGGAAGGCCAGCTTCAGCGGCACCTTGAGCCAGACGAAGAGGGCTATGGCCCACATGAAGATGGGCGGCTTGTCCGGATAGAGTTCACCCACCCGGTGCGGGATCAGCCACTGGCCGGTGTTGACCATCTCCTGGGCGATGAGGGCGAAGCGGGGTTCGTCCGCCGGCCAGGGCCAGCGCAGGCCGATGCCGGCCAGCACCACGACGGCCAGCATCAGCCAGCCAAGGCGGTAGGTGTTGTCTGCTTTCATGGCGTCAGTTTCGGCTCTCATGGGCCTTGATCAGCTGCAGGTTGCGCAGGTAGATGGCAAGGCCTGCGCCCTGGCCGACCATGAACACCGGGTCCTGGCGGTAGACGGCGTAGACCAGCAGCAATGTGGAGCCGCCCAGGGAGAAATACCAGAAGGCCTTGGGCACTATGCTCTGCTTGGCCTTTTCACTGGCCAGCCATTGCAGCAGGAAGCGAGCGGAAAAAAGCAGCTGGCCGGCGAAGCCGACCACCAGCCAGAGGTTTTCTTTCATCACAGTTCCTCGGTGAGGGTGGGCAGCTTGGCCCTTTTCTGCAGCCAACGTACCCCGAACATGTCGACCAGGCCCACCCAGAGGCGGTTGTTGAGGCCGTACTTGGAAACACCGGCGGTACGGGCCCTGTGGTTGACGGGCTGGCTCAGCACCTTGGCGCCGGCGCGCTTGGACAGGGCCGGGAAGTAGCGGTGCATGTGGTTGAAGTAAGGCAGGGTCAGGAACAGCTCACGGCTGATCAACTTGAGGCCACAGCCGGTATCCACCACATCGTCGTTGAGCAGGCGGCGGCGCACGCCGTTGGCGATCTTGGAGGACATGCGCTTGCCCCAGCTGTCATTGCGGCGGGTGCGGATGCCGCAGACGCAGAGCGGGCCTTCGGGCTGGCTCTCGGCCAGGGCCAGCAGCTTGGGAATGTCGGCCGGGTCGTTCTGGCCGTCACCGTCTATGGTGACCACGTACTGGCCGCGGGCGGCGCGGCCGCCGTGCCAGATGGCGGTGCTTTGGCCGCAGCTCTTGGCGAAGCGCAGGGCGCGCAGCCAGTCGTGCTGTTGCTTCATCTCGGTCAGCAGCGCCCAGCTGTTGTCTTCCGACGCGTCGTCTATGACCACCACTTCGAAGGGCACATCGGCCAGGCTGGCCTGGATTTCCGCCAGCAGGCCGGGCAGGTTTTCCGACTCGTTCTTGGCAGGTATCACTACGGACACTTTCATCAACGTCCTCGCATTTTTCCGAAGGCACCGAGGTTCCAGTGCCTTGATTAGGATCTATCAATATTCCAGTGAGCAGCCTAAGTGAAACTCAATGGGCTGCAACAGGGCTTTGGGCCCCTGCTTATTTCTCTCGCAGCCATTGGGCGGCACGCTTGGCGAAATAGGTAAGGATACCGTCAGCGCCCGCTCTCTTGAAGCACAGAAGAGATTCAAGCACTGTTTCTTTTTCTTTAAGCCAGCCGTTCTGGATGGCTGCCATCTGCATGGCGTATTCACCGGACACCTGGTAGGCGAAGGTGGGCACGCGGAATTCGTCTTTGACCCGGCGAACCACGTCCAGGTAAGGCATGCCCGGCTTGACCATCACCATGTCCGCCCCTTCCTGGAGATCCAGGGCCACCTCGTGCAGGGCCTCGTCACTGTTGGCCGGGTCCTGCTGGTAGGTCATCTTGTTGCCGCCCTTGAGGTTGGCGGCGGAGCCGACGGCATCCCGGAAGGGGCCATAGAAGGCGGAGGCGTACTTGGCGGAATAGGCCAGGATGCTGACGTTGTGGTGGCCTGCGGCTTCCAGGGCCTGGCGGACGGCGCCGATGCGGCCATCCATCATGTCGGAGGGTGCCACTATGTCGGCGCCGGCTTCGGCGTGGCTCAGGGCCTGCTTGACCAGCACTTCTGTGCTGATGTCGTTCAGCACATAGCCGTTTTCATCGATGATGCCGTCCTGGCCGTGGGTGGTGAAAGGGTCCAGGGCCACGTCTGTTATCACCCCCATCATGGGGAAGGCTTCCTTGATGGCGCGGGTCGCCTTCTGGGCCAGGCCGTCCGGGTTGTAGGCTTCCTCGGCATGCAGGGACTTGGCTTCGATGGGCGTCACGGGGAAGAGCGCCACGGCCGGCACCCCCAGTTCCACCAGCTCCTCGACCTCCTTGAGCAGCAGGTCGATGGAGAGGCGATCGACGCCGGGCATGGAGGCCACTTCTTCGCGGCGGTTCTTACCTTCCAGCACGAATACCGGGTAGATCAGGTCGTCGACGCTCAGCTTGTTCTCGGCCATCAGGCGGCGGCTGAAGTCGTCCTTGCGCAGGCGGCGCAGGCGGGTATGGGGAAAAGGCGCACGGTTCAACATCTTAAGTCTCCTTGGAAAAGCCCGCCGCTACCCGGTGAACCCGAAAAGGCGCTGGCTGTTGGCCAGGGTACTGGCTGCCAGGGCTTCTGGGTCCTGCCGGCGGCACGCAGCGACGGTGGCAAGAATATGGGGCAGGTACTGGGGCTCGTTGCGTCTGTGCTTGAGCTTGAGATCCCGCGGGATCAGGTAGGGGGCGTCGGTCTCCAGCAGCAGCCTGTCCTCGGGGATCAGGCGCACCAGTTCCTTGAGGTGGCCGCCGCGGCGTTCATCGCAGATCCAGCCGGTGATACCCACATGGAGATCCAGCTCCAGCCAGCGCTTGAGGGTGGCCTCGTCGCCGGTGAAGCAGTGGGCCACGGCGCCGGGCAGCTTGTCCCGGTATTGGCGCAGTATCTGGTATTGGCGCTCGCCGGCCTCCCGCTCGTGGAGCAGCACCGGCATCTTGAGCTCGGCCGCCAGCGCCAGCTGCGCTTCGAAGACGGCCTCCTGGACAGGGCGTGGCGAGAGATCCCGGAAGAAGTCCAGGCCACATTCCCCTATGGCCAGCACCTCGGGCCGGACCGCAAGTTGTCGCAGCCTCTCGATAAAGCCCGGGGAGGCCTCGGCGGCATAGTGGGGGTGGACGCCGGCGGTGGCGTAGAGGCCGGGGCGGCCGGCCGCGTAGTCGGCGGCCTTCTCGCTCTCGGCCTCGCTGGTCCCTGTCAGTATCAGGTAGGGCACGCCGGCGTCAGAGGCGGTCGCCACCACCTGCTCCCGGTCGGCGTCAAAGGCGCCGTCGGTCAAGTTGATGGCGATGTCGCAGAGCCTCATTTGCTGCGGCTGACCCTGATGGTGCGGCCGCCGCCGTCCTTGCCCAGGTAGACGGCGCCCAGGGCACCCTTCTCCAGCTTGACGGTGTCGCCGGTCTTGATACCGCTGTAACCGCTGTCACCCTGCTTCCAGGTCTGGCCGTTATCCAGCACCAGGATCAGCTTGCCGTAGGGGTCTTTGTTGATCTTGACCACCACCGCCTTGATGCTGTCCAGCTCGTGTTTCTTCTCGACCTGCTGCTCCATGCCGAAGCTGGCCACGGGGTCATGGGTCTCTGCCACCACCTTGGGGCGCTGCAGAGCCTGTTCCTCGGCGGAAGTCACAGGAGCTACGGCCATGTCGCCTTGGCTCCTGGCCTGCTTGGCCAGGGCATCGAAACAGGCCAGGCGCAGGCCGTCGTCGCTCAATTGGGCGCATTGGGCCAGCTTGTCTTGGATATTGGCACTGGCGCCGAAGGCCAGGACCAGCAGGGGCAGGTAACGCAGTTTCATGAGGGCTCCTCATCCTTGGGTTTCAGACCCACCAGCCTGGCCATCAGTAGGCCGGATTCGAACAGCAGCCACATGGGCACGGCCAGCAGGGTCTGGGAAATCACGTCGGGCGGGGTCAACAGCATGCCCAGTGTGAAGGCGATAACGACGATATAGGGACGCTTGGCGCTGAGGCTCTGGATGTCGGTCACGCCCGTATAGCAGAGCAGCAGCACGAAGATGGGGATCTCGAAGGCGAGGCCAAAGGCGAAGAACAGCTTGAGTACGAAATCCAGGTAACTGGAGATGTCGGTGGCTATGGTCACCCCTTCGGGGGCCACCGAGGTGAAGAAGGCGAAGATCACCGGGAACACCACGAAATAGGCGAAGGCGATGCCACCGTAGAAGAGCAGGCTGCTGACGGCCAGCAGCGGCGCCACCAGGCGGCGCTCGTGCTGGTAGAGGCCTGGGGCCACGAAGGCCCAGATCTGGTAGAGGATGGCCGGCATGGCCGCGAAGAAGGCCAGCACCAGGGCCAGCTTGAAGGGCGCGAAGAAGGGCGAGGCCACGTCTGTGGCGATCATCGAAGCGCCCTTGGGCAGATGGCTGATCAGCGGCAGCGCCAGGTGGTGGTAGAGATCCTTGGCGAAAAAGGCGGTGACCAGCAGCATCAGCCCCACCGCCATCAGGGCGCGCAGCAGGCGGGAACGCAGCTCCAGCAGGTGCTGCAGCAGGGGCATCTCACTCATGGCGATCCTGGGACTTGTCTTCGGCCTGGGGAGCCGGCTTCGCAGGTGGCTCTGCCGGTTTGGCGTAGGGCCTGTTCAGTTCCTCGGCGCTGCGCTTCATGTCTTCGACCTTCTGCTCCAGCTCCTTGGGCAGGTCCTTGCCCAGCTTGTCGGCCTGCTTCATGCTCTCGTTGAGCTCATGGGCTTCCAATTCCCGTTCCAGCTCGCTGCGCACCTGCTGGGCCATGCCCTTGAAGGTGCGCACCCAACGGCCCAGGGTGCGGGCCGCCGCCGGCATGCGTTCGGGCCCCAGCACTATGAGCGCCACCAGCGCCACCAGTACCAGCTCCCCGAAGCCGATGTCGAACATCAGACCTTGTCCTTGTCAGACTTGGCCTTGTCCTCCTGCTTGTCTTCTTTGAATTCGGCGTCGGGCTTGTCTTCCAATTCCTTCTTGGGGGCTTCCTCGTCTTCGTGCATGGCCTTCTTGAAACCCTTGACGGCGGAGCCCAGGTCAGAGCCGATGTTGCGCAGCTTCTTGGTGCCGAACAGCACTAGTACTACCACCAACAAGATCAGTAATTGGGGCCAGCTGATACCCATAGTCAACCTCTAATAATGTCTGACATACCAGGGCATTATACCCCTGGTGGTTATTTTCGCAGCGCCTTTATCCAACTGACCAGGGCGCCCAGGGCCAGGGCTGCGGGCAGCCACCAATGCACCTTGTCCAGCAGCACCGCCGCCGAGATCAGCAGGCTGGCGGCCAGTATCTGCCAACCCATCATCTGGCTGCGCCTGTCGGCGGCCAACGCCTGTTCTTGTTCACGCAGCATGGCCCGCTGTTGCCAGTCCCGGGCCAGGCGCAGGTTGTCGTAAAGGAGATCCGGCAGCTCCGGCAGCTTCTCGCCCCAGAACGGCAGGTTGGCCTTCATATGGCGGAACATGGCCTTGGGGCCCATCTGCTCTTTCAGCCAGTCTTCCAGGAAGGGCTTGGCCGTCTTCCACAGATCCAGCTCGGGGTAGAGCTGGCGGCCCAGGCCTTCGATGTAAAGCAAGGTCTTTTGCAGCAGCACAAGCTGGGGCTGCACTTCCATGTTGAAGCGCCGCGCCGTGTTGAAGAGGTTGACCAGCACCTGGCCGAAGGAGATCTGGGCCAGGGGCTTTTCGAAGATGGGCTCGCAGACGGTGCGGATGGCCACCTCGAACTCGTCGACGCTGGTGTCGAAGGGCACCCAGCCCGAATCCACGTGCAGCTCCGCCACCTTGCGGTAATCGCGGTTGAAGAAGGCCACGAAGTTCTCGGCGAGGTAGCGTTTGTCTTCCTTGGCCAGGGTGCCGACGATGCCGCAGTCGATGCCGATGTACTTGGGATCCTGGGGGTTTTCGAAGGCCACGAAGATGTTGCCAGGGTGCATGTCGGCGTGGAAGAAGGAATCCCTGAACACCTGGGTGAAGAACACCTCCACGCCCTTTTCCGCCAGCCGCTCGAGGTTGGTGCCGTTGGCCTTGAGGCCGTCAATGTCGGCGACTGGGATGCCGTAGATGCGCTCCATCACCAGCAGGCGCTTGCGGCACAGATCCGGGTAGACCTCGGGCACATAGAGGGAGTCTGAGCCCTCGAAGTTTCGCCTCAGCTGGATGGCGTTGGCCGCCTCGCGCAGCAGATCCAGCTCGTCGAAGAGGGTCTTCTGGTATTCCTTGACGACTTCCTTGGGCCTCAGACGGCGGCCGTCCGGCAGCAGCCTGGCCGCCAGGGCGGCGAAGGTGCCCATCAGGGACACGTCGGCCGCCATCACCTTCTGGATGCCGGGGCGGATCACCTTGAGCACCACCTCCTGGCCGCTGTCCTTGAGGCGGGCCGTGTGCACCTGGGCGATGGAGGCCGAGGCCAGGGGCTTCTCGTCGAAGTCGGTAAACCAGTGCTCCAGGGGGCCGCCGAGGCTGCGCTCTATGCTGGCGCGGGCCTGGGCGCCGTCGAAGGGCGGCACCCTGTCCTGCAGCTTGGCCAGTTCCAGGGCCACGTCGTCCGGCAAGAGGTCGCGGCGGGTGGAGAGCATCTGGCCGAACTTGATGTAGACGGGCCCCAGGGCTTCGAAGGCCAGGCGCAGCCGCTGGCCGCGGGGGCTCTTCTTGTGCCTGTTGGGGATCCAGAACAGGGAGAGTCGCCAGAGGCGCATGTACCAGGGCCAGAAGCGGCGCGGCACCAGCTCGTCAATGCCGTGGTTCAGTAAGGTTTTCAGTACCTTATGCAGGCGCAGGCTGCTCATTTGCGCTCCAGTGCCTCGAGGCGGCGGCTAAGGCGCTCGAGGTCGCTTTTCAGGTCGTCCACGTCGTCGAAGAAGGCCTGTTGTTCCAGGCCGCTGGGGGTCAGGCGCGATTCCTCGGTGAGCTGCTCGGCGCCCCACTGGGAAAAGCCCTTGAGGCCCTTATCCAGCCTGGCCTTGACCTTGGTGGCCGTGCTCAGCAGCAGGTGGGCCGGTACGTCGCCGATATAACGGGCCAGTTCCCCTTCCCAGTCGATGTCGAGCTTGGCGAAGAGTTCGGAAAACTGCTTGAGCAGCAAGGGATCGCCGGTGAGCTCCAGCCGCCCTTCCTTGATGGCGCGGGGCAGGTTGGCGCTGTCTTTGAGTTCGTCCAGGGCCGACAGCGGCAGCGCCACTGTGGCGTCGGCTTCGGCCAGGTCGCCTGTGACCAGCAGGCCGGCCTCGGTGACGGTGAAACCGAGGCTGAGCCCGACGTCGGTGAGGCGAACCAGTATCGCCTTGCCCTTGAGGCGGGCCAGGCGGCGGTTGCTGGCCTCGTCCAGGGCCAGCAGCCTGTTGCTGCCGGTTTCCATCAGGGCCTGGAGCAGCTGTTTGAAGGGCATCTTAGAACTTGAAGCCGCGGTGCAGGGCCACTATGCCGCCGGTGAGGTTGTGGTATTCCACCTCGTCGAAGCCGGCGTCGAGCATCATGGACTTCAGGGTTTCCTGGTCGGGGTGCATGCGAATGCTCTCGGCCAGGTACTGGTAGGACTCGCTGTCCCCCGCCACCAGCTTGCCCATGGCCGGCAGCACCTTGAAGGAATAGAGATCATAGGCCTGGGTCAGCAGCTGTGACTGGGGCTTGGAGAACTCCAGCACCAGCAGGCGGCCGCCGGGCTTGAGCACCCTGCACATGGATTTCAGGGCCGCGGCCTTGTCGGTGACGTTGCGCAGGCCGAAGGCGATGGTGATGAGGTCGAAATGGTTGTCGGGGAAAGGCAGGCACTCGGCGTTGGCCTGCACGAAGCGCACATTGCCGACTATGCCCATGTTGCGCAGCTTTTCCTTGCCGACGTTGAGCATGGAATCGTTGATGTCGGCCAGCACCACTTCGCCGTTGTCGCCCACCAGGCGGGCGAACTTGGCGGCCAGGTCGCCGGTACCACCGGCCAAGTCCAGCACCTTCTGGCCCGGACGCACTCCGGAGAGATCGATGGTGAAACGCTTCCAGAGGCGGTGGATGCCCATGGACATCAGGTCGTTCATCAGGTCGTACTTGCCGGCCACCGAGTGGAAGACCCCGGCTACCATCTTGGCTTTTTCCGCCGCCGGGACCGTCTTGAAACCGAAGTCGGTGCTGTTGTTGTCTGCCATGATCTCGTCCTTACAAATTCCGGCCTAGTGTACTTGAGCCTGGCAGCCGGTGCAGCAGCTAAGGAAGGAAAGAAATCCCAAGGCCCTGGCAGCCGAACTGGACAAGCCCTCGCCGGTAAAGAAAAAGCCGCCTTGCGGCGGCTTCGGGTCAGTTGGGCAGCTTGCTGACGTCTATGGGCGGGGCCTGGAGCACGTCGAACTGGCGGATGTCGATGGAATGCAGTTCGGGCTCGGCGTTTAAGGAATAGTGGTAGCTGTTGTCCAGCTCCACGGTCCAGGAGCCGTCATGCTCGCCGCCAAAGGTGAGGTAGCGGTTGTTGTAGATGACGCAGTCGGGATCCTGGAGGTCGGTGCAGGTCCGGCCGGTGGACTTGTTGCGGTAGCGGACCATGTGCAGCCTGCCTTCCTCCAGGGTCCAGAACATGGGCATTGAGCCGTAATCGGACTGGGTCAGGCCGTTCTCGTCGTAGTCGTCGGCCCAATTGGCGGTGGCTGTGCCGTCGCTGTGGAACTCGAACCAGTAGTAGCTGCGAGGGGAGTTGAGGGCGTCGCGGCGATAGGCCATGAAGACCGTCTTGTCGAAGGTCCCGGCCGGCCAATCCTGCTTGACCAGCAGCGGCATCACCTGGCCGCCCAGTTCGGACGTCACCCTGACCAGGTTGTTGTCCGAACGCAGCTGGCCAAAGCGCCACTGGCTCTGGTCGCCCCAGAACAGTTGCAGGCCCTGGTCGCCCTGCTGCCACTGGAAGGGGGCCTGGTTGTCGAGGCGCAGGCCGGTACCGTCGGCGTTGAACTGGAACTGGGCACTGTAGTGCTGCAGGACGCTGTTGTAGTCGAAGTTCTGGTCGCCATGGACCAGGGTGCTGCTCTGCTCCAAGGCCGGCAGCGGCAGGCCCAGGGTGGTGGGGGCCGAGACGGCCAGGGGCTGGACGGCGTCGTCGGTCAGGTACCAGCTGGTGTAGATGAAGTGATCGTCGCCATTGGTGGTCTGGGGCGTGCCGCCGCTGGGGTGGCTGACCTCCTCCCAATGCATCCAGCTTTCTTCCACCACCAGCAGCTGGCCGTTGCTCAGGGCTATGGGCCTGAGGCTGGCCTTGGTCAGCCACTGGGTATGGGTGCTGTCCCCTACGTCATAGCTCCGCTCCATGGCCTGGCCGCTGAAGGTCGCCACCCAGCTGCCGTTCTCGGCCTGCCAGGTGAAGGGGGCCGGTGTCGGGATGTCGACCTCGGTGAGCTGGCCGGTGCCGTCTGCCGCCCAATGCCAGTTGGCGTTGGAGTTCAGGGCCTGGGCCTTGTCGAACTGGGTCATGCTGGCCGGCGGGGCCATGGTCTGGGTTGGCAGGACCTGGCTGTCGGCCAGCATGGCGTCCACCATGTCGCTGAAACCGGCCTGGCTGGTCTGCTGGTCCACCCAATCCTGGTGCTCGAAGACGTGCAGGGCCAGATCACGGGTGTCGGTGACGCCGCTGGGCAGGGCGGCGCCCTTGTCCACCACCGCCTTGATCAGGGCCGCCAGGTTGATCCAGTGGAGGGCGTCCAGCTGGCTCTTGGCCTGATCATACTCCGCTTGGCTGGCGGGGGCATGGCCCAGCTTGGTGGTGAGCAGGCCGTCCAGGGCCGTACTCAGCTGGGTCACGGCGAGGCGCGGCTGCTGCTGGGTATCCAGGCTGCTGCCCTGGGCCAGCAGGTCCTGGGCCTTACCCAGCCAGGAGCTGAGTACGGCCTTGGCGTTGCTGGCGCTTTTGGCCTCGAGGCTCAGCAGGGCGCCGTCTTCCTTTTCGTCCAACTGCAGCGAGAAGTGGAAGTTGCCGTCGTTGTCGGCGGTGGTGGTCAGGGGCGCGTCGCGGCCCGAGATCGTCAGGGTGATGGTGGCGCCCGGCAGGGGGCCGTCGTAGGCCAGGCCGGAGAGGGCCAGCTCATGCTTGATGGCCTTGACGGTCACTGTGCTGGTGGCGGTGCTGGTGGCGCCCTTGTCGTCGGTGACGGTCAGGCTGAACACCAACTGGGCGTCCTCGTCGAGGTCCGGGGCCGTGAAGCCGAGGCTGGCGGTGTCGGTGCCGGCTAGGGTCACCTGGGGGCCAGAGACCTGGGTCCAGGCGTACTTGGCGACGCTGCCGTCGCTGTCACTGGCCGTGGCGGTCAGCTGGGCACTGGCCCGCTCGGTGACGGTCAGGTCGGTCAGCTGGATGCTGGGGGCCTGGTTGGGGATAGCCTTGGCCGGCTCTGTGCCGCCGCCACCTCCGCCGCAACCTCCCAGCAACAGGGCAGCGATCAGGCAGGGAAGGGCTTTCCTTATGGTTTTCATGCATTTCCTTATGGTGTCAGTTTGTCAGGTTGGCGGATTTTATGGAGATGTTAAGAAACTGGCAATCGAAATAACGCCATAAGGATGCTTGCCTGGCCAAGGTCAAGGTTGGAGGCTGACCTCCAGCTCGCGGCTGGCGCCTTGGCCCTGGTCATCGCTGACCGAGAGGGGGTAGTGGCCCGAGTGCTGGGGCCGCCATTCCAACGTCTGGCCGGGGGCCGTCTTGCCCAGGAAACTGCGGCCGGCGAACCAGTAGAGCGCCTTGACCTGGGGGCCGGCGTCGGCCCGCAGCGGGATGCTGTCCTTGGGCTGGCGCAGCCGGTAGCTGACTCCTTTGAGGGGCGAGCGGATCTGGGGGGCGGCCGAAGGGGCTGAGGTGCCGGCCTGGGCGAGGCCATTCCCCGAGCAGGAAGCGGGCAGGGGCGGCGGTGCCTTGCGGGGCAGTCCGGCCGCTGCAAAGAGGGCGGCCAGATCCGAGGGCCAGAAGGCGAACACCTCCTGGTGTTGGGCCTTTAGGTCATGGGGCGGGCAGGCGGCCTGGCCTGTCTTGTTGTCCACCCAGACCGGCCTGTGCAGGGTCGAGACCTTGACCGGGGAGATGCCCGGGATGAACCAGCCGTCCACCACCCTGGGGCACCAGGGGTTGGGCAGCTCGCCCGAGGCGGCGCAGATCTTCACTTTCTTCACGGTTTGGGGCGGCAGGCGGGGCCTGTCCGCCGTGGCCGGCAGGCTGGCCTGGAGGGCGTCGCTCAGGGCGAAGAACAGCGGCCCCGCCGCCTGCACCCCCACGAAGGCGGGGTTGGGGGTGGCGTCGAAGTTGCCCACCCAGACCACCAGCACATAGGGGCCTGTGACGCCGGCGCTCCAGGCGTCGTGGAAGCCCCAGGAGGTGCCCGTCTTCCAGGATACCGTCCAGTTGCCCTTGGGCAGGCCGTCGGCGCGGGGGTTGTCTTTGAGCATGTCCAGCACCAGGAAGCTGGCGGCCGGGCTCAGCAGCTGTGGGCTGGGCGGGCTGACGGGCTGGTCCTGGCGGCTGCGCAGGGGGTAGTGGGCGCCATGGCTGGCCAGCATCAGGTAGAGGCGGCCCAGCTCCGCCATGCTCAGCTCGCCGCCGCCCAGGGCCAGGGCCAGGCCGTAGTGGTTCCTGCCTTTAAGGCCCTGGATGCCGGCCTGGCGCAGCAGGCCGTAGAGGTCTGGGTCTTCCAACTGGCCGGCCAGCCAGACCGCCGGCACGTTGCGGCTGCGGATCAGGGCGTCGTGGGCGCTGACCGGGCCCATGAAGCGATGGTCGAAGTTCTCCGGTTCGAAGTCGCCGAAGGCGGTGGGGGCGTCCTTGAGGATGCTCAAGGGGTGGATAAGCCCCTGGTCCAAGGCCAGGCCGTAGAGGAAGGGTTTCAAGGTGGAGCCCGGTGAACGCCGGGCCAGCACCCCGTCCACCTGGCCCTGGATGCCCGGGTCGAAGAAATCCGCCGAGCCGACCCAGGCCTTGACGGCCTGGTCGCGGCTGTCGATCAGCAGGGCGGCTGCGTTCTTGATGCCAAGGTCCGCCTTGCCGGCCAGGTAGCTGCGCAGCCGCCGCTCGAGCAGGGCCTGGAGGCGGCTGTCGAGGGTGCTGTGGATGACGGCCTGGTCGCTGCCGGCCAGCAGGTAGCGGCTGAAGTGGGGGGCCGCGAAGGGCAAGGCGCCGCGGTCATGGCCCAGGGCGGTGAGGGCCAGCAGGCCCTGGCCCTTGGGGTCCTGGGGGTAGCTGTCCAGCCAGAGCCTGGCCAGGCGGTCGCGGGCAGCCTGGAAGTCGTTGCCGAAACGGGCCCGGCGGGCCGGGCTCTGGGGCATCACCGCCAGGCTCAGGGCCTCGTTGAGGGACAAGTCCCGGGCACCTTTATGGAAGTAGATGCGGGCGGCGGCTTCCACTCCTTCGACGTTGCCGCCCATGGGGGCCAGGTTGAGGTAGGCCTCCAGCAGGGCCCGCTTGGAATAGCGGGCCTCCAGCCAGAGGGCGGCCAGCATCTGCTCGAGCTTGCCCGGCACCGTCCTGCTGTTGATGCCGTAGAGTCGCCTGGCCAGCTGCATGGTCAGGGTGGAGGCGCCCTGGCGGTCGCCGCCGATGTAGGTGGCCAGGGCCGCCCGGCCCAGGGCTACGGGATTGATGCCAGGGTGCCAGCGGAAGTAGCGGTCTTCCTTGAGCAGCATGGCCTGGACCATGGCCGGGGCTATCCCTGCCAGGGGCTGCCAGAGCCGGTATTGGCCGTCGGCGGCCAGGGTCAGGCGCAGCAGGCTGCCGTCCGCCGCCAGCACCTCTCGGGAGCCGGGGGAGGCGGCGGAAAGGGGCGGCGCCGACAACCTCAGCCCCAGCAGCAAGGCCGCCAGGGCGGCGAGAGCCAGGTAGCGGCGCCTCATGGCGCCACTATCACCAGTTCACCACCCTGGCCCAGGGCCTGCTGGCGGGGATCGTAGAGGCCCTGGGCATAGGGCGGCGGCACCAGGTAACGGCCGACGTTGGTGGCCCGCACCTTGTAGACGAAGGTGGCGGCGTCGCGGCTGGCCGTGCCGTAGAGCACCAGCCTGTCTTCCCGCAGGTTGAGCCACTGGGGCCGCCAGTCGCTGAGCTTGGCGACCCCCACCGGCGGCTGCCAGCCGTGGAAGTCGTCGCCGGCGTCCCGCGGCACCGGCTCCACGCCGCCGGGCAGCAGGTCGGTGATGGCCACCTGGGCCAGGCTGTCCAGGGCCGTGGCCCGCAGCCGCAGCCGCACCAGGAATTCCTGGCCCAGCTTGACCTGGGCCAGGGGCTTGCCGGCCAGGTCCAGATAGTCGCGGCTCACCTCCAGGCCTTGGCTAAAGGGGGCCGGGGGCGTTTTGTCGAAGCCCGCCTCCGTGACCAGGTAGAAGGCCGGGGCCTGGCCGCTCTTCTCCAATTTCAGCTGGTCGGTGCCGGCCGGCAGGGCCGCCAGGGGCAGGGCCAGGGCCTGCCAGGCACTTTTGACCTGGGCGCTCAGGGCCAGGTTGCCGCTCTGGGCCCTGTCGCCGTAGGTGCTGAGTGCCCGGATCAGGGTGCCGGCGGACAGGGAGCTGTAGTTCTGGTCGCTCAGCCACTGGCCCATCTTCGGCAGCAGCGCCTCCGGCAGCTTGGCCAGGCGCTGTGGGGCGTGGCGGGCCAGCAGGGTCAGCAGCTGGGCGTCGTGGACCAGGGGGCCCAGGTAGACGCCGAGGCGCTGTGGCTTGTCGCTGAGCAACTGCCATTGCTGGGCGTCCCAGAGGGGCTGGGCCAGTTCCTGCTGCTGCATCAAGGTGAAGCTGGCGGCCAGCCAGGCGCTGGCGATGTCGGCCTGCCAGTTCTTGGGGTAACGGCGCTGCAACCGTTCGCGGATGTCGGCCAGGGCGCCGCTGACCCTGACCCCCTGGCGGGCCAGCAGGTAGGCGCCGTAGGCCCGCTCCCGTAGTTCCGCCAGGCCGTCGCTGGGGCCGTTGCTGAGGCCGGACAGGTAGCTGTCGGCCCTGTCCAGCATGTCCTGGGGCACCGGGTAGCCCTGCTGGCGGGCGTCCAGCAGCATGTCCACCACGTAGAGGGCCACCATGGGCTCAACGACGGGATTGGCGGCCCAGAGGCCGAAGCCGCCGTCGCCGTTCTGGCGGCTGCGCAGCTGGTCGAGCAGCTGCTCGAAGCTGGCCTGGTTGTCCGCCGCCGTGCCGAGGAAGATGGCCGGCACCGCCTTGGACACCAGCTGCTCGGTGCAGGCGTGGGGGTAGTGGCCCAGGTAGGCCTTGAGGCCCTGGGCCCAGAGCAGCGGGCTGGCGGCCAGCCCCGCCTCCTGCTTGGCGAAGGGGGCGTAGAGGTCGCGCTGGGGCGCCAACTGCTGCTGGTCGTCCTCCAGCATGCCGGTGCGCAGGGCCGTCCTGTAGGGGCTGGCGGGCCTGACCGAGAGGGTCTCGGTGCGCTGGAAGCCGCCCTGGCCTGTGCTGGCCGTCCAATGCAGCCTGGCCTCGCCGAGGCTGGCCGTGGCCTGCACCTGGAAGCGGGCCCTTGCCTCCTGGCCAGGGGCTATGGTCAGCTGGCGCTGGGCGCCGTCCAGCAGCTTGAGGCCGGGGCTCGCCTCCAGCAGCAGCGCCACCTGCAGCGGCTTGTCCTGGGTGTTGTAGAGGCCCAGGGCCACCTGGCTCTGGTCGCCCGGGGCCAGGAAGGTCGGGGCGTTGGGGCTCAGCACCAGGGGGCCCTTGACCTGCACGGCGCCCTGGGTGGCGCCCATGCTGTTTGGGGCGACGCTGACGGCGAAGAGGTGCAGCTTGCCGTTGAAGCTGTCCGGCACGGGATACTGGAACCGGTGATGCCCTGCCGCCAACTGCTGGATGCCGGACCAGTAGACCACGGGGGCGGCGTGCTTGCGCTTGAAGGGGTTGAGGTTGGCGGCCAGCAGGGCGGCTGCGTCACCGCCGGGGGCGGCGCTGCGCATCAGGAGCTTGAGGTCGGGCAGCAGCAGGTCGAGGATCTGGCTGGAGTCCACCGACAGCGCCTTCTTGGCGAAGAAGTGGCCCAGGGGATCCGGGGCCTGGTAGCGGGCCACCTGCAGGATGCCCTCGTCCACCCCGAACACCAGCACCTTGCCGGCCTGGGGCAGATCCAGGTCCAGGTCCAGCGTCTGGCCGGGCTGGAGCTGGGCCGGGGCCGTCAGCGCCAGGGCCTGGCGGCGCGCGCCGAGGTCCACCTGGAAGGGGGCCACGGCGTAGGACAGGGGGCTCATGAAGATCTGGTCGGAGTCGGGGGCGCGCAGGAACTGCACGTTCACATAGGCGTTGCCCTCTATGCCGGCCGGCAGGCGGATCTGCTGCACCGAGCGGGTGCCGTCCATCTTGAACCACTTGAAGGCGTAGACCTTGTCCCGCTCTATGGTGATGAGGCCGGCGCCGCTGTAAGGCGCCTGGATGGCGACCTGGATGTCGTCACCGGGCTGGTACTGGCCCTTGTCCAGCTTGAGGTTCAGCTCGGCGTTGCGGTCCAGGGCGCGGCTGGCGTTGCCCTTGCCGGCGACGCTGTAGTCCAGCTGGCCGAGCTGGCGGCCCTGGGCGTCGCTGAAGCGCAGGCGGTGATCCCCGGGGGCCTGGGTGTCCAGGGCCAGGTCCAGGCCATCGGCGGCCAGGGCCAACGGCTGGCTACCCAGGCTGATGTCCTTGCGGCGGGACTCGTAGCGGTAGCTGCCGTCCTGCTGCTTGATCAGCACCGACACCCAGCGCCGCTCGATGCGCTCGGCCTGGACGGCGGTGGCGACGCCCTTGAGGTCCTGGCCCACGGCCTGCAGCCTGACGTGGCGTTCGCCGCCCTTGGCGATGAAGCCGAGGTCGCCGTCGGCCTTGTAGCCCAGCAGCAGTTCGGCGTTGGACACCAGGGCCTCGGCCTGGGCGCTGACCCCCCGGCCAGAACCTGCCTCCATGACCCTGGCCAGCAGGTGCAGCTTGTAGGTGCTGCCCTCGAAGCGGTCCAGGGCCAGTTGCAGCTGGGCCTGGCCCTTATCGTCGGTTTCGGCGTCCGCCAGCTGGTCACGGAAGGACTCCTTGAGCTTGCCCTGGACCCCGAAGCGGTAGCCGGGCCACAGGGGGAAGCCGATGTCGGTGGGCGACAGCAGCATCTCCCCCGTGACCCGGCGCTTGCCGGCCGGGCCGCCGAACAGCTGTTCGGCCTGCACCAGGGCCTGGACCTCGGCCGGCTTCAGCCAGCCGATGGGCGGATGGCCGCCGGTTTTGTCGGCCCCGGCCAGTGCCAGCCGCACCTTGATGCGGTCGGGCTCGAAGTCCCGCACCTTGAAGCCGACGCTGCCCAGCAGGGTCAGGCGGTGCTTGTCGCGAATGAGGGACAGCCTGGCCTGGTAGTCGCCGGCCGGGGCCACTTCGCCGCTGGTAAAATCCAGGCTGGAAAAGCCGCTGCCGTCCAACTGGAAGGTGCGGTCCAGCACCTTGAGGCCGCGGGGGTCCAGGACTGTGAGCTTGACCGGCAGCCCTTCCAGGGGCGTCGCCCAGTCCTGGCCCTTGACCAGGCTGGCGATGTGGACTGTCTCGCCCGGCCGGTAGAGGCCGCGGTCGGTGAAGAGGTAGGCCCCCAGAGCCTTGGGATCGTCGCTCTCGCCGGCGCCGCCGGTGTCGAAGCGGGACAGGTCCAGGTGGCGGCGCCAGTCCCCAATGGGCAGGAAGGAGAGGTCGCCGTCCTTCTCCACCCGGTAGAGCAGGGGCGTCTTTTCCCGGCGCAGCTGGTCCAGCTTGGCAAAGCGGGCATGGCCCTGGTCGTCGGTCTGGGCCTCGGCCACCGGCTGGCCGTTGCGGCCGATCACCGCCACCTGGGCCCCGGCCACGGGCTGGCCGCTGGCCAGGGACTGCACGAAGAGGTCCTGGCTGCCGTCGCGGCTGCGTTTGGCGAGGATGCCGAGATCGGTCACCACCAGGAAGCGCAGGTCATGGGCCTCGCTCTGGTAGTAATCGAAGGTCTGGTCGTCCTTCTCGGCGGCGGGGGTCAGCTTGACCACGAAGATGCCGCGCCTGTCCTTGAGGAAGGGGCCGAGATCCAGGCTGCCGTACTGGGTCTGGCCGGGGTCGGCCACCGGCAGGGCCTGCTTGATGAGGGTGCGGGTCACCAGGCGGTCGAAGGCCTGGTTGTCGAGGTTGGGCTTGGCGAAGCTGCCGTTGCGCTGGTCCACCAGCTGGGCCAGCTGGCCTGGCAGCAGCTGGGCCACCTCCAGTTGCACCTTGCCGACGCCCCTGGCCAGGTAACCCAGCCGGCGGTCACCCTTGAGGCTCAACAGGGCGCCGTCCCCCAGGAATTGCAGGGCCTGGGGGTATTCCGGCATGCGCAGCACCGAGAAGCTGGCCTGGCGGGACAGGTAGCCCCCCTGGCCTTCCACCTGCTTGTCCACCCGCACCGCCAGGTAACGGCCCACCGGGGCCTTGAACTTGAAGCTGTGCAGCTGGTTGAGCCCCTCGGCGCCCGGGATCTGGGTCAGCTCCAGGGGCAGGGACTGGGCCAGCACCGCCTCGCTGGTGTTTTCCTCGTACCAGTAGTCGTCGCCCTTGGGGTTCTTCTTGGGCAGCAGCCAGGCGTGGACCTTGCCTTGCAGGGCCTGGTCGCTGACTCCCTTGGAGCTTTCCATGGTCAGCACCGGCTCGGCCTGCTGGTTGTCGTTGATGGCGAAATGGATCTCGGCGCCATCGAAGCTGAGTTGGTAGCGGCCCGGCACCGCCACCGCCTGGCTGGCCTTGCCGGCTTCGTTGCCGCCGGCGGCGGCGCGGATCCCCTTGTCCATTTCCAGGCTGATCCGGGTGCTGTCCAGGGGCATGGCCAGGGGCGCCGAATGCAGGTAGGCGAAGAGGTGCTTGTCGTCGAAGCTGAGTTCGGGGGCGGTGCTGCCCTGGTAGCTCAGGCCTGGGCCCAGCAGCAGCGACAGCCTGGGTTGGACGCTGGCGGTGTCGACAGGGTGGCTGAAGGCGAGGGTGGCCACCAGCTGCTGGATCTCGGGGTGGCGGGGATCCTGGTAGAGGCGGGCCTCCTGGATGGCGGCGCTGAAGGGGGCCGTCTCGAAGCCGGCCTTGTCCCTGTCCAGTTGGATGCCCTTGGCCAGCAGCTTGCCTTCATCGAGCTGGACGCTGAAGGCCTGGCCCACGGGCCAGTCGCCGTCGGGCTGGAACTGCAGGTGCTTGTCGCTGGCCCAGTGCCATTGGCCGTTGAGGGCCGGGCTCAGGCTGACGCCGGCGCTGACCGGCTTGCCGATGGCGTCCAGGGGCGCCACCGACGCGCTGAAGGCCAGGGTCAGGGGCGCCACCACGGCCTTGTCCTTGTGGTAGTCGGTAAGGGCTGGTGCTTCGACGCTGAAATGCAGCAACTGCGGCTGGGGCCTGTGCTGGTACCAGTACCAGCCGCCCCAGGCGGCGGCCGCCATCAGCAGCAACGCCAGCAGGCCGGCCAGGGCCTTGCCCTTGTGGGCCCGGCACCATTGCCACCAGGGCGGCGCCTGCCATTGGGGTGAGCCGAAAAGCTGGAATAACAGTGCACGCATCCTTGTGTCCTCAAAAGCGCCGGGTCTGTCCATGATAACGGTTGATACTGAAGGAAAACCAACTCGCTGGCAGATTTGGTGGCCGCCGGGAATTGCGCGACAATGGCCCATCAGCCCCGCCAGGATGTTTCCATGTCAGCCCCCCGCGCGCCCAAGAAAGCCCATGTCCACCAGATGCACGGCCACCAGCGCCCCGATCCCTACCACTGGTTGCGGGACGACGACCGCGCCGACCCCGAAGTATTGGCCCACCTGAAGGCCGAGAATCGTCACGCCGAGGCGGTGCTCAAGGCCAACGCCGAGCTGGAAGCGACATTGCTGGCGGAGATGCGCTCGCGCATCGCCCCGGAAGACGTCAGCCTGCCCTGGTGGGATTACGGCTGGCAGCTGCGCGAGCGCACCCTGGCCGGCCAGGAATACGCCCTGGTGGAAGGGCGCCAGGCCGAAGACCAGCCCTGGCAACTGCTGCTGGACGGCAATGTGCTGGCCGGGGACGCCAGCTATTTCGCCCTTGGGGATCTCGCCATCAGCCCGGACGGGCGCCTGCTGGCCTACAGCACCGACCACAACGGTGACCGCTGCTACGAGCTGCACCTGGTGGATCTCGAGAGCGGCGAAAAGCTGGCCCACGACTTCCCCGCCATCAGCGGCGAGATGAGCTGGGGCAAGGACAGCCAGAGCCTCTATTACCTGACCTTGGACGAGAGCCTGCTGCCCTGCCGCCTGCACCGCCAGGCGCTCGGGGCCGAACCCGAGCTGCTCTACGAGGAAGAGGACAACAGCTTCTGGCTGGGCATGGGCGAGAGCCGGGACCGCCAATGGCTGCTGCTGTCCAGCGCCGCCACCCTCACCGCCGAGGTGCTGCTGTTGCCCCTGGACGGCTCCAGCGACCAGCCCCAGGCCTTCTGGCCGAGGCGCGAGGGTATCGAATACCAGCTGGACTGCCTGGACGGCCACTTTGTGGCCCTCTGCAACGAAGAAGCCCCCAACTTCAAGCTGCTGACCGGCACAGCCCCCGACGCCATGGCCGAGCGCCTGGCCCATGACCCCGACGTGCTGCTGGAAGACTTCGACCTGCTGGCCGGCCGCATCGCCCTCTCCGAGCGCTACCAGGGCCAGAGCCGGGTGCGGGTGCTGGAAGGCGGCCAGGACCGCCTGCTGGACTGGCCCGGCGCCGTCCATGACGTCTGGCTGGGTCACAGCGACGACACCAGCGAACTGGTGGTGGGCTACCAGAGCCCGCTCCAGCCCCCCAGCCTCTACCGAATCGAGGCCGATCTCGCCAAGACCTTGCTGAAGACCAAGCCGGTGCCCAACTGCGAGCTCAGCCATTACGACTGCAAGCGTATCGAGATCCAGGCCCGGGACGGCGCCCTGGTGCCCGTCACCCTGCTGTGGCGCAAGGACGCCTTCAACCAAGGCCAGAACCCGCTGCTCATCGACGGCTACGGCGCCTACGGCATCAGCCTGGATCCCAGCTTCTCCCAGGCGCGCTTCAGCCTCCTCGACCGCGGCTTCGTGCTGGCCGTGGCCCATATCCGCGGCGGCCAGGAGAAGGGCCGGGCCTGGTACGAGGCCGGGCGGCGCCAGCACAAGTGGCACAGCTTCCACGACTTCATCGACGTCACCAAGGCCCTGGTGGCCCAGGGCTATGGGGACAAGGACAGGGTCTTCTGCGAAGGCCGCAGCGCCGGCGGCCTGCTGATGGGGGCCGTGCTCAACGAGGCGCCGGGGCTCTACAAGGGCGCCCTGGTGGGGGTGCCCTTCGTGGACGTGGTGACCACCATGCTGGACGACGGCCTGCCGCTGACCACGGGGGAATACGACGAGTGGGGCAACCCCAACAACGCCTCGGACTACTTCCTGATGCTGTCCTACAGCCCCTACGACAACCTGCGCCCCCAGGCCTACCCCCACATCTATGTGCGCAGCGGCCTGCACGACACCCAGGTGGCCTACTGGGAGCCCGCCAAATGGGTGGCGAAGCTGAGGGAGCTGAAGACGGACGATCACCTGCTGCTGCTGGAAACCGAGCTGGAAGTGGGCCACGGCGGCCTCTCCGGCCGTTATCGCCAATATATCGAGACGGCCCGTGACTTCGCTTTCGTTATCGCCCTGGCACAAGGAAGCCTGGGCTAGGGCGGCCAACATCTGCTTACAAAGTCGGCTTTCCCTAGCTAATTCAGCGCGTTAACTTCATAGCTTCGCTCTTCGGGGAGGAGGCTATGAAACCACTGTTATGGCTGGCGGCACTGCTCAGCTTCGGCGCCCTGGCGGCGAGGCCCGTACCGGACATCGCCCTCAGCAAGGACGACAAGGGCGACTGGCAGCTGAACTACCAATTGACGGCCCCCGCCAAGCAACTGCGCTTTGCCCGCAGTCCCGACCATTCGCGGGCGGCCCGCTGGCAGCCCCTGGACCCGGCCTTCCAGATAGGCCAGGACCAGGACGGCGAATACCTGGCCCGTAAGGACGGCCAGGCCTTTTCCAGCGCTGCCATCCGCCTCACCCCTACCTATATCTACCTGCCCAAGGACTACGCGCCTTTCTCTCCCTTTTCCGACGGCGGCCTGGCCCTGCACAGCGGCCGCTTCTTCGCCTGCGTAGGCCTCTGCGAAGGAGACGAACACTGGAACCTGAGCCTGGCGGCGCCCAAGGGGGACCATATCGTCAGCCGCGACGGCCAGGGCCGGCAATCGCTGCGCTGGCAGGACGGCGGGGAAGGCCAGGTGCTCTATGTGGGGCCCTTGCAGCCCCGCGAAGGCGCCGAACTGCGGGCCCTGGTGGACCCCGGCCTGCCCCCGGCCCTGCGCCAGGCTCTGGATGAGGCCCTGCCGCGGATCCTGGCCCACTATGCCAAGGCCCTGGGCCCGGCCCGGGCCAAGCCCATGCTGATCGCTTCCTTCGGCCGCACCATGGGGGGCCAATATGGCAACCAGGGCGGGGTGCTGGCCAACCAGATCAGCATGCATTGGTATGGCAACCAATTGGAGAAACTGCTGGCAAAGCCGGAGCAGATCAGTGCCTTCCTCTGGTTCTTCGCCCACGAAGGAGCCCACTTCTACCAGGGCCAGGCCGGCCAGGTAAGGGCCCAGCAGGACAGTTGGCTCCACGAAGGGGGCGCCGAATGGCTGGCCATGGACGCCATCCGCAGCCTCTACCCTGAGCGCAGCGCCTTCACCGACCAGAAGCTCGAAGATGCCCGCAGCCAGTGCCTGGCCGGCCTGGCCCAAACGGGGCTGGAACAGGCGGCGCAGCGGGGCCTTTTCGACCTCTACTACAGCTGCGGCCTGGCCCTCTACCAGCGTTTGGCCGAGACCGGCACAGACCCTGTGGCCCTGTGGCGCCGCTACAAGGCGGCGGTGGCCAAGGGCGCCGAGCCGGGGCGCCAGGTCTGGCTGGCCCAGCTGCCGCCAAGTCAGGCCAAGGTCCTGGCCGCCTTGCTGGCCGCAACACCGCCAGAGGCGGCGCCGGCCTGGCGGCACTGGTTGGGCACAGCGCCCTGAACCTTGTTCTACCCTTATGTTTTCACTGTGATTTTGGGAGATGTCTATGAGCGCGGAGCTGGACAGGGCCTTCATGGCCGAGGCCGTGGCGGAGGCCCGCAAGGGGCTGGCAGAGGGCGGTATCCCCATCGGCTCTGTGCTGGTCATAGATGGCAAGGTGGTGGGGCGGGGCCACAACAGGCGGGTCCAGCAGGGCAGTGCCGTGCTGCACGCCGAGATGGATTGCCTGGAAAACGCCGGCCGCCTCAAGGCCGCCGATTACCGCCGCGCCACCCTCTACTCGACCCTGTCCCCCTGCGACATGTGCTCAGGGGCCGTGCTGCTCTACGGCATCCCCAGGGTGGTGGTGGGAGAAAACCGCAGCTTCCAGGGCCCGGAGGACTACCTGCAGGTGCGTGGCGTGGAGCTGGTTATGCTGGACGACACCCAGTGCCGCCAGCTGATGGCGGACTTCATGGAAGCCAGCCCCGAACTGTGGAACGAGGATATCGGCTGCTGACAAAATGTTGTCTAGCTGTTAATTTAGCCGGCCTTGAAAAAACATTGCCTTAAGGATGAGCACATGAAAAAAACCGCACTGCGGTGCCTTTGGCTGCTGGCCGCTGCCCTGCCCTTTTGTTCCCAGGCTGCCGTGACGCCCTGGATCCCCTTCGAACTGGAAAACGGTGCCATCGAGCTGCCGGTTACCATTGCTGGCATCAAGACCAAGGCCATATTGGATTCTGGTTCCCAGCTCAATGGGATCAACGAGGACTTCATCAAGGCCAACAAGCTGGAGTTTGGCAAGGGTAGCCGGATCCGCGTCAAAGGTGTTTACGATGAGGTGGAGCACAGCACCTACAACAAGGTGCCGGTATCCCTGTTCGGTTCAACTTGGAATCTGGACGGCCTGGTGTCCATGCCCTTCGGCGATGAAGACGCGGCTTTGCTGTTGGGTGGGAGCCTCTTTGAGAATTTCATCGTTCAAATAGACTACCCCCACAGCAAACTGCGGCTGGTGGAGCGTAAGTCGTTGGACTTGCGCAAAGCAGCAAACATCGAGATGCGTTCAGATCCGCACACTGGTATGCCTATCGTCAAGGTGGAGTTGAACAAGGAAAAGTCGGTGTGGTTGATGCTGGACACCGGCAACACGGGGGGTCTGATGTTGCCCCGCTCCCTGGCCAATGACCAACATTGGTTGGAGAGATACCCCACCAAGGACACGCTGGGGCAAGGGGTCAATACCATAGGCGAGAATGACAGTTTCCGGCTGCCTGAGATGACCTTTGGCCCCTTTGAGCTGGAGAACATACTGGTGACTGTACCCAAGGACGGCAGCGTGGACGTGGTGGAAGCGCCGGAAAGGGGATCGGTTTTCGAGCCGATACACAATGTCAAGGTGCGGGGACTCTTGGGTTTCGATGTCATCAAGCACTTCCTGCTGACCATCGACTACAAAGAAGGGCGCATGCATGTCGGCTTGCCCCCGGAAGACAAGGGCTGAGCCCTCAGACCTCTTACAGCATAAGCCCCGGCAGTCCGGGGCTTTTTCATGGGCGCAGCAGCAGGTTGAGGCAGAGGGAGGCCTGGCGCACGAAGTGGCTGAAGGCGTCGAAGTCCTCCCGGCCCAGGGGCCGGCCGCTATGGGCCCGGTCGGCGTAGAAGAGGCCCAGGCATTTGTGGTCCACCGCCAGGGGGGCCAGGAAGAAGGGCGCGCCCTTGTTGACCGTCGCCAGTTCCCTGGGCAACCTGGCCGCCCAGGCCGGGTCCTTGAGGTTTTCCACCCAGAGAAATTCCTTGTCTTTGAAGGTCTTGCTGAATAGATCTGTACCGCCCAGGGGCAGGCTCAGCAGCTCCCGCAGGGGCTTCTGGTCGGTGCTGGCGAAGAAGCGGGGGTTGAGACGGTCGAAGCTGGGGCTGGGCATCAGCACCATGACCCTGTCCATACCCACTGCCCGCAACAGCCCTTCGAGGGTGGTGTGGATCAGCAGGTTGATGTCGGCCTTTTCCCCCACCAGGGTCATCATTTCCCGCAGCATCTTGAGCTGCAGGCCCTCGTCCGGTTCGTGGAACAACGAAGGTGCTTCTTCCGGATCCCAACCGCCCTGGGGGAAGAGCTTCTGTGCCACCTCACCGACGCCGTAGCAGCTGGCCAGTTCCGCCGTGGCCTGGGTGCAGGCCTGGATCCTGGCCTTGGCGATGTCGGGCTCCACCTTCATGAAGGCGGCCATGTCGTTGAGACCTTTCTGGACGGCGCCCTGGTCGCCCTTGGCCAGGGCCTGGCTGAAGCCCTTGGCCAGGGCCACGCAGCGCATCTCAGGGCTGCGCCTCAAGGGGTCGGTGATGGCCCGGATCAGCAGATCGCCCATGTTCCAGGTGCGGGCCAGGGAGGCGCCCAGGTTGTCGAAGCTGGTGCCCAGCAGCTCCTGCACCGCCGCCTTGGGCTGCGCCCCTGCTCGCAGGCGCGCGTCCAGGGTCTCCGTCGCCGGGCCTCCCGAGCTCCAAAAGGCGATCTCCCCCAGGTTCTGCAGCAGGGCGGCGATGTAGATCTCCTCCCGGGTGTCCTCGTCGTAACCGGCCATCAGCATGCGGGCCAGCATGGCGGCGTGCAGTGAGCCGGCCATCAGCTCGATAAGCCGTTCGTGCACGGCCGGGCTGAGGTCGCGGTTGCGCAGCAGGCCGTCGATCATGGTGGCGGTGATGCAGATGTGCTTGAGGGCGTCGTAGCCGAGGATCACGGAGGCGCGGCTGACGGTGGTGATCTGGGCTTGGCCGCGGCGGTAGATGGCGCTGTTGACCACCTTGAGGATGCGGGTGGTGAGGCCGTGGTCGTGCAGGACGCTGCGGCCCAGGCTGGCCAGGGAGGCGGTATCGCTCTTTTCCAACTGCTCCAGCGCCCGCACCGTGGCGGTCATGGCGGGCAGTTCTTTTTCGCTGATGCGTTCAACCCAGGCCTCGAGGCCGTGCGGGATGGCGGTCATGGGCAAGCTCTTATGATGGTTGTTATCCGCCTTAGCATAGCCCTCCCCGGCAGACGGCCGCCATGGCGCCGATGAATGTGATCTTGATCACTATACTTGCAGGGCTCCATGGGGGAGCCACAACGGGAGAAAAACCATGAAAATGCTCAAGACCCTGGTGCTGGCCCTGGTGCTGGCCGGCTGGGCTGGCTTGGCCCAGGCCAGGTTGGAACCCTACAAGGATTATGACGTTTCCGATGCGGTGTCGTCCGTGACCACCGTCAAGGTGGATCCCAACATGATGGACGTCTACCTCGAAGGCCTGCGGGACTCCTGGGTTGCCGCCAACAAGGTCGCCAAGGAAATGGGCTACATCAAGGATTTCAAGATCTACATCAGCGACCTGCCGCTCAGCGGCAACTTCAACCTGGCCCTGGTGATCTACTACGACAAGGCGGCCGACCTCGAACCCAACAAGGAAAAGTACATGAAATTCATGCAGAAATGGGGTGAGGAAAGGGAGAAGAAGTCCAACGCCATCGCCAAGACCTACCCGGATGTCCGCACCATCACCGGCGAATACCGGATGCGGGAGCTGACCCTCAAGTAAGCAAAGGGGGAGGAAGTTTGGCCGTCTCCCCCAGCCCCTTCCCTTGTGACCTTGCCCCTGCTACAACAGCGGCACCCCCCAATCGGAGAATCCCCATGATCTTGCGCTGGCGATCCGGTGAGCCCCTGCCCTGGGCCACCACCAAGGTGGTCTGTGTCGGCCGTAACTATGCAGAGCATGCCAAGGAGTTGGGCAACGCCGTGCCCGAAAAACCGCTGCTGTTCATGAAACCCAGCACCGCCCTGGTGGACCTGGAGGCCGGCTTCAGCCTGCCGGCGGACAGGGGCGAGGTGCATTTCGAGTGTGAGCTGGCGGTGCTGCTGGGCGAGCCCCTGACCAAGGCCAGCGAGGCGCAGGCCAGCGCTGCCATCGCCGGCATAGGACTGGCCCTGGATCTTACCTTGCGGGAGCTGCAGAACGAGCTCAAGGCCAAGGGCCAGCCCTGGGAGCTGGCCAAGGCCTTCGACGGCAGCTGCCCCGTCTCGCCCCTGGTGCCTGTAGCCGAGGTCGGCGCTTTGGACGCCCTGCGTTTCCAGCTCTACCAGAACGGCGAGCTGCGCCAGGACGGCGCCAGCAGCGACATGATCACCCCCATCCCCGGCCTGCTGAGCTACATCAGCCAGCACTTCAGCCTCAAGCCCGGCGACCTGGTGCTGACCGGCACCCCCAAGGGCGTCGGCAAACTGGCCCTGGGCGACAGCCTGCGGCTGGTGCTGGCCGAGCGTCTGGACCTTCAAAGCCAGGTGGGCTGAGGCCTCAGAGGCGGCTTGCCGGCCTGTAGTCTTCCTTGAGGGCCTGGACCAGGGGCGCCATGAAGCCCCTGACCTCGCTGTCGAGGCTGGCCTGGTCCACCAGGGCCAGGCCGAGGTCGGCGTCCACCCAGGCCAGGGCTTCTTTTTGCTGCCAGAGGTCCCGGCCCTGGTGCATCAACCTCAGGCTGGCGGTGACCTCGGCCCCCTGGGGCGGCAGGTAACCGCCGCCACCACGCCTGTCATGCAGTTCCACCACCAGCACCCCATCGGCCCCCAGCCGGTGGGCGGTGTCGGCCAGCAGCTGGTCCAGGGCCTGGCCCTGGGGCAGCTTGGCCGGGGCCAAAAGGTCGAACTGGTAGGCGAAGCGCTCCGGCGTCACCCACTGGTAATGCTTGTCCTTGGCCACCAGGGCCGCCGTTTCCCTGATCAGGCTCTGGTAGAGGCGGCGGGCGCCGGGTTGGGGGTTCTCGATGCGGGGTGACAGGTCCGCCACCACCAGGCGACGCACCTGTTGCAGGCTGGGCGACTTGACCGGCTGGGGCTCCAGCCTGGCCTGGGTGACCACCACGTCGAACTGGGGCCTGGGTTTGACCGGTGCCTGGGCACAGCCGGCCAGGGCCAGGGCGGCGATGACGAGGGTTTTGCGCATGATCCACTCCTTTGGATACCTTTTGCGCGGCGCACCATAACAAAGGCCGCGGGGCAACACCATGACAGTCGGGGCTTTTCTGGTTAAAAAATGACTAGCCTGGTGATGATCTAGCCGAGAGACCTACAGCAAGTTATTGTTATCTATGTTATATCTCCAGCAGTCCCTAAGGAGACCCCAGACCTTGTCCCCCTTGTCCTTGCGCCCACCGGTGCCGGCCCCATGAGCAGCGCCCGCTGGTGGCTCACCACCCTGTCGCTGCTGGTGGCCGGTGCCGTCAACAGGGTGCCGCGCTTTGCCCGCGAGCCCTCCAGGCTGCTGCCCCCATTGCCCCACAAGCCTTGGCAGGCCAGGCTGGGCCTGGGGGTGCGGCTGCTGGCCGACAACAAGGAGGCCCTGGCGGTCAGGCTGGCGCTGATCGAGGCGGCCAGTTCCAGCATCGACGCCCAGTACTACCAGTGGCGGGTGGACACTTCCGGCAAGCTGCTGCTGGCGGCCCTGCTGGACGCCGCCGATCGCGGGGTGCGGGTGCGGCTGCTGATCGACGACATCCACACCGACGACGACCCCCTGATCGCCCGGCTCAACGCCCACGCCAATATCCAGATCCGCCTCTTCAACCCCTTCGGCAGCCGGGTTCTGACCCCCATCACCAGGCCCCTGGAATGGCTCTGGGATTTTTCCCGCGCCAACCACCGCATGCACAACAAGGCCCTGGTGGTGGACGGCGAAGTGGTGGTGCTGGGGGGGCGCAACGTGGGGGACGAGTACTTCGGGCTGCACCCCAGGCGCAATTTCCTGGACCTGGACCTGCTGGCGGTGGGGGAGGTGGCCCTTGAGGTGGGGCAGGCCTTCGATCTCTTCTACAACTCCCAGTGGGCCGTGCCCGTCACCCGCCTCATCGCCCTGCGGCCGCTGCGCATCGAGGCCAGGATGGCCTTCAGGAAGCTGCACGATTTCTGGGACAAGCCCCAATGCCAGGCCCTGCTCAGGAGCCTGCCCAAGGGGGTGCTGGACAAGCCCTTGCTGCCCGGCACCATGCAGGTGCTGTTCGACCAGCCCTCCAAGATACATCCCCTGCGCCGCAAGCGGCGCCGGGGCGGCTCCCATACGGCCCTGGTGCTGGCGCGCCTCGCCAGGGAAACCAGCTCGGACCTGCTGGTGGTCAGCCCCTACCTGGTGCCTTCAGCCGAGATCATCGCCCTGATGGGGGTGCTCTGCGGCCGAGGCGTGCAGAACCGCATTCTCACCAACAGCCTGGCCGCCAACGACGTGGTGCTGGCCCACACCGGCTATGCCGCCCAGCGCCAGGCCATGCTCAGCGCCGGGGTCGGCCTCTATGAACTGGCCCCCGACGCCGAGCTGCCCGGCGGCAAGGAAGCCGGCAGCTCTTCCAGCCTCCATGCCAAGCTGATCCTCTACGACCGCCGCCGCCTCTACCTCGGCACCTTCAACCTGGATCCGCGCTCCATCTTCATCAATACCGAGATGGGTTTGTTGCTGGACAGCCCCGAGCTGGTCTCGGCCCTGGAGGACTGGGTGCAGGGCTACCTGGGAGGGGAGCAGAGCTGGCAGCCCGACTTCAGCGGCACCCGGCTGTTGTGGCGGCGCTGCCAGGAGCAAAGCGTCTGGAGTTCCTCGGTGGAACCCCAGGCCAGCCTCTGGCGGCGAGCCCTGGCCAGGGTGCTGTCCTGGCTGCCGGTGCGCAGCCAGCTTTAAGGCTCAGCTTTGCGGCGGCTTCTCGGGCAGGTATTCCCTGAGCTTGGCCTCGTTGATGAGGCCGGTGATCACTTCGTCCAGGATCTCGTTGTCGTGCCAAGTGCCGCGCAGGGTGTAGTAGATATTGGCGGCCTTCTCGCTCACATCGTTATAGGCTGCTGCGTATTTCCTTGCCTTGTAGTTGTCCACGTACTTGAACCAGCGTTCGCTGACCACATCCATATTCTTGGATAGCCCTAGTATGGAACTGCAGACCCGCTCCATCAGCTCCCTGTCCCCCTGACGGTAGAGCCCCAGGGCTTGGTGGAACCTCTGGTTGGTGCCCCTGAAGTTGGCCAGCACCCGCCGCTCCCATTCGTCCGGTGTCTCCCAGACCTGCCAGTCGTTGGTAAGCTCCGGCGGGTTGCGCAGGCGGAAGTCTTCGATGCATTTCTCCAGCCAGCGCACTAGGTCGTCGTGGTCCAGCACCAGCTCCTGTGCATAGTCGAAGCTGGAGAAGTAGTTGAGCAGGGCCTGCTTCTTGGTGGCCTTATCCATGGCCGGGCAGGTATTCCTTGAGCTTGGCTTCGTCGATGGGGTCGGTGATTGTTTCTCTAAGTATTTTATCCTCTCCCCATCGTCCCCTTAGCGTGTTGTAGACATTGGCGGCCTTCTCGCTTACGTCGTTATAGGCTGCTGCGTATTTCCTTGCCTTGTAGCTGTCCACATACTTGAACCAGCGCTCGCTGACCACATCCATGTTCTTGGATAGGCCCCGGATGGCACTGCAGACCCTTTCCATCAGCTCGGTGTCCCCTTGCCGATACAGTCCCAGTGCCTGGTGGAACCTCTGGTTGGTGCTCCTGAAGTTGGTCAGCACCCGCCGCTCCCATTCGTCGGGGGTCTCCCAGACCTGCCAGTCTTGGGTCAACTCCGGCGGGTTGCGCAGGCGGAAGTCTTCGATGCATTCCTCCAGCCAGCTCACCAGGTCGTCGTGGTCCAGCACCAGCTCCTGTGCATAATCGAAGCTGGAGAAGTAGTTGAGCAGGGCCTGCTTCTTGGTGGCCTTATCCATGGCCGGGCAGGTATTCCCTGAGCTTGGTCTCGTTGATGGGACCTGTAATGTGCTCTTTGAGGATGTCTTCGTTGTCCTCACCCCAGTAGTCCGACAGGGTGTAGTAGATATTGGCGGCCTTCTTGCGCATTTCGTTCATTGCTGACGCATATTTACGGCCTTTGTAATCGTCTACATAGTCGAACCAGCGGTCGCTGACCACATCCATATCCTTGGACAGGCTGCGCATGGAGCCGGCGTAGTCTTCCATCATGTCCGTCGCGCCCTGGCGGTAGAGCTCCAGTGCCTGGTGGAAGCCATTGTTGGTGCCCCTGAAGTTGGCCAGCACCCGCCGCTCCCATTCGTCCGGTGTCTCCCAGACCTTCCAGTCCCTTGTCAGCTCCGGCGGGTTGCGCAGGTGGAAGTCTTCGATGCACTCCTCCAGCCAGCGCACCAGGTCGTCGTGGTCCAGCACCAGCTCCTGGGCATAGTCGAAGCTGGAGAAGTAGTTAAGCAGGGCCTGCTTCTTGGTGGCCTTATCCATTGTCGCTCCAGTGGGTCAGTTGGGGAGGGGTGGGTGCCACGCCGCCCGGGGTAATGAACAGCTGGGTCTGGCCCCCAGGCAGGTGGCAGCGTTTTGGGGTACTGCGGTAGGGCTGGGCGGCGACGGTGCCCTTCCAGGCTTTGAGGCCGCCCTTGCCGACGGTATGGCTGACATAGTAGCCGTTGTCGTTCCAGTCGTCCTTGACGGCGTAGCCGTTGCGCCATTGGGCCTTGCTTGCCGGCTTCTCCAGGGCCCAGTAGGCGCCGGCGTCGTAGGCGTTCTCGTCGACGATGCGGTAGAGGGTGGTGCCCTCCGGCAGTATCACCGCCTCGGCGTCGGCGAAGTTGGCAAAGTCTTCGGCGTGCTGACCCTTGGCGTTGACATAGTCCAAGGTGGGCCAGCCCTCGGCCACCAGTTGTTCGTGGTCGTCCGGTAGTTCCTTCAGGCCCTTCAAATGGCTGGGTGGTTTACCGGCCTCGGCGCCCAGGGGCATGCCGTTTCCCAGCAACGTATAGCGCTCCGTCTCGACGCCATCCGGGTGCAGTCGCTTGAAGGTCTGGTCCCCTACCTTGGGTGGCTTGGCGTCGGGATGGATCTGGTAGCCAGGCGCCCTGCGTGGTTGGACGTCCCCCGACTTGGCGCTGCTGGCGCCCTGGCTTTGGCTGCGGGGCCGCTGGGGAGCGGGCTTGGGCTGGCTGGCCTTGTTGGCCGCCGGTGCCGGCCTGATGACTTCAACGTTCTCGAGAGACGGCCTCTGATCCAGGCCCTGCCTGGCCTTGTCGTATTTTTCCAGCATCCTTGCCCCCTTCAGTGCCGGCTTCCCTGCCGGCGTGAGGGGAACAATGCTAACACCAGGGGCAGCCATACCCATGGCATGACGTCTTGCGGCTTTTGCTGTTTTGACTAAGGCTGATGCGGGCCAAATGCCGGTGCGCAGCCAGCTCTGACCATGGGGGGGCTGGTCAGGAGACGCCGGCGGTAGTATGTTAACGGCCGGTTTCAAAGCCGTCTCCTGTTCAGCCAAGGAAGGTCCATGAAGACCCTGATCTGCCCCTTCTGCTACGGGCGCTCCGTGCATGGCGCCCAGGACTGCCACCGCTGCGGTGCCCAGATCCGCTACGGCGTGCGCCACCTGGAGAACTGGTCCCTCTATATCCTGCTGTTCTGTGCCTGGCTGCTGCTGCTGGTTGCCGTCGTCGGCACCTTCACCAATTTGTCCCTGGACAGGGTGCTGGCCGGCCAGGGGCCTGTCTGGCCCCTCTGGTCGCTGCCGGGGGCGGCCCTGGCGGCCACTGTCGCCAGCATCCTCTGGTACAGCCGCAGGGCGCCCAAGTTGGTGCAGTTCCGCGCCGGCCCTTGCCGCTGAGCCCCTTGGGGCCGTGCTAGACTGGCCCCCCGTCACTTACCCTTGCTGCCCAAAAAAGATGCTGGTTTTCAACGCCCTGCTACCCCTCTGCCTCATCGTCGCCCTGAGTTTCCTGGCGGCCCGCCGTGCCCTGCTGCCCGCCGCCTTCTGGCAGGGCTTTGCCCGCCTCACCTTCAGCGTGCTGGTGCCGGCCTTCCTGCTGCTGGGCACCCTGCGGCTGGATCTGCACCTGCTGGGGCCTTACAGCCTGGCCTACTACGGCCCTGTGGCGCTGCTGTTCCTGCTGCTGGCCGTCAAGGTCCGCGCGCCGGGCGCCCTGGCCGGCAGTTTTTCCAATACGGTGCTGGTGGGGCTGCCGGTGATCGCCGCCTTGCAGGGCCAGGCCGGGGTGGACGTGGCCATCGCCATCATCGCCTTCCATTCCCTGGTGCTCTACAGCCTCTTCGCCCTGGTCCAGGGCCGGGGCCTCAAGCCGTTGCTGGCCACCCTCAAGAACCCCATGATCGCCGCCCTGATGACGGGCCTGGCCCTCAACGCCCTGGGCCTCAAGCCGCCCCAGGCCTTGATAAAGAGCCTGGAACTGCTGGGCAACGGCGCCATCGGCTGCGCCCTTATCTGCCTGGGGGCGGCCCTGGCCAGCCTGCCGCCGTTCAGCCGCGGCCAGTGGGGTGAGAGCCTGGTGTTGGCCCTGGCCAAGCTGCTGGGGCTGCCGGCCCTGGTGTGGCTGGGCACCTGGCTCTTTGGCCTGGGTGGCCGGGAGGCCCAGGTGCTGGTGCTGCTGGCGGCCTGCCCCACGGCCGTCAACGTGCTGCCCTTCGTCAAGGAAAGGCCGGCGGCCACCGCCACCATCATGCTCAGCACCCTGGCGACATTGGCCACCATGCCGCTGTGGATGGCCCTGACCCAGCATTACCTGGCCCGTTGAACGGGCCCAGGCGTCGCCCCGGCGGCCTGGGGCTTGGCAACGGCGGGTCGAGCGGGTAAAGCTAGGGAAAACAAAAGGAAGATGCCATGAAAATGACCAAAGCCGCCCTGGCCCTGGCCGCCCTGGGGTTGTCTTGCGCCGCCCTGGCCGGCGACGAGGCCGACCAGGCCCGCGCCCAGTACATCCGCAGCCACTACGCCAAGTACGAATACCAGGTCCCGATGCGCGACGGGGCCAAGCTGTTCACCTCCGTCTACGTGCCCTATGACCACAGCCACAAGTACCCTATCCTGCTGCAGCGCACCCCCTACGACGTGGGCCCTTACGGCAGCGACAAGTACAAGAAGGCCCTGGGCCCCAGCGAGAGTTTCGAGAAGGAAGGCTACATCTTCGTCTTCCAGGACGTGCGCGGTAAGTTCATGTCCCAGGGCGACTTCGTCAACATGAGGCCCCAGGACGCCTTCGAGAAGGGCGGCAAGGCCACAGACGACGCCACCGACAGCTACGACAGCATCGACTGGCTGGTGAAAAACGTGCCGGACAACAACGGCAAGGTGGGCATGTGGGGCATCTCCTACCCCGGCTACTACACCTCGGTGGCCTCCATCCACGCCCACAAGGCGCTCAAGGCCATCTCCCCCCAGGCCCCCATAGGTGACTGGTTCTTCGACGACTTCCACCGCAACGGCGCCTTCGTCACCCCCATGGCCTTCCTCTTCTTCGACAGTTTCGACAAGCCCCGTGACGGTACCATGGCCGCCTGGCCGGAAGGCTTCAAGCTGCCGACCCCGGACGGCTACCAGTTCTTCAAGGACCTAGGCCCCCACGGCAACGTCAACAAGCGCTATTTCAAGAACGACAGGCCTTTCTGGAACGAGCTGACCCAGCACCCCAACTACGACAGCTACTGGCAGGCCCGCAACGTGCTGCCCCACCTCAAGGACACCAAGCCGGCCACTCTGGTGGTGGGGGGCTGGTACGACACCGAGGATCTCTACGGCGCCCTGGCCACCTACGCCACCATGTCCCACCACAACGACAAGGACAACGTGCAGCTGGTGATGGGCCCCTGGTACCACGGCCAATGGAACCGCGGCGACGGCAGCCACATGGGCGAGGCCCAGTTCGGCTTCGACACCGCCAAGTGGTTCCAGGACAATGTTCAGCTGCCCTTCTTCAACCACTACCTCAAGGGCAAGGACGATCCGGATCTGGCCAAGGCCACCGTCTTCGAAACGGGCGCCAACCGCTGGCGCCGTTTCGATACCTGGCCGCCCAAGCACACCGCCAAGGAAACCCTCTACTTCGGTAACGGCGAGCGGCTGCTGGACCACAAGGACGCCAAGGGCGGCTTCAGCGACTACATCGCCGATCCCAACAAGCCGGTGCCCCAATCCACCGCCATCACCCGCGGCTGGGACCGCGACTACATGGCCGCCGACCAACGCTTCGCCGCCCGCCGCCCCGACGTGCTGGTGTTCAACACGGCGCCCGCCAGCGAAGACATGACCATCGCCGGCCAGTTGGACCTGGATCTCTGGTTCTCCACCGACCAGAGCGCCGCCGACATCGTCGTCAAGCTGGTGGACGTCTTCCCCGGCAGCGACGAGAACACCGCCAAGAAGGACGACGCCACCGGCAACCGCCATGAGCTGGTGCGCTGGGGGGTGATCCGCGGCCGCTTCCGCAACGGCTTCAGCCACCCCGAGGCCTTCGTGCCCAACCGGCCGACCGAGGTCAAATTCAGCCTCTACGACGTGCTGCACGACATCAAGCGCGGCCACAGGCTGCAGATCCAGGTGCAGAGCTCGCTCTTCCCCTTCCTGGATCTCAACCCCCAGAAGTACGTGCCCAACATCTTCGAGGCCAAGAAAGAAGACTATGTGCGCGCCACCCACAGGCTCTACCACTCGGCCCAATACCCAAGCTCGGTGAGCTTCCAGGTGCTGAAGTAAGAAGAAAGCCGCCTCAGGGCGGCTTTTTCATGGCCTGGCCAGATTTGGCGAAAAGCTGGCCAGGCGGGTAGACTGGCCCCTTCCTACTTTCCAACCGCTGTATGCCCGCCGGGCAGAGGAAGGCCATGAGAGCTGTTATCCGTTTGTTTTTCTTCGTACTTCGCCGCCTGTTGATGCCCTTCATGCTGATTTACGCGGTGCTCAGCAAGCCCAAGCCCGTCTCCCGCAGCCCTGAGGCCCAGGCCGAGGTGGACGCCGCCTGTCACGGCCTGACCCTCTACCAGTTCGCCACCTGCCCCTTCTGCATCAAGGTCAAGAAAGAGGTGCACCGCCTGGCCCTGCCTATCGCCATGGCCAACATCAGGCGCGATCCCGCGGCCCGCCAGGCCCTGCTGGCCGGCGGCGGCAAGGGCCAGGTGCCCTGCCTGCACATCGCCCATGAAGACGGCCGGGAGGAATGGCTCTACGAGTCTTCGGACATCAACGCCTACCTCCAGCAGCGCTTCGCCGCCTGACCACAAAGCCGCCCCAGGGCGGCTTTTTCATGCCTCATTTTTCCAGGGCGTAGAGGTCGTCGGAGAGGGTGTCCAGGCGGGCCATGACGGCGCCCTGGGCATCCTTGAGGGCCTGGTTGTAGAAGCGGGGCCCGATTTTTTCGGCAAAGAAATCCAGCAGGAATTCGGCGTCGAACTGGCCCAGATCCTGGTCCAGCTCTCGCTCGAAGTAACGCTGTATGGCCTGCACCAGTTCTGCCTTTTCGGCGGCGTCGAATTGGATCTTGCTCATGCCCTGGTTCCCCTTATTGGCCGGTCTTGGTGGCCGGCCCGCTTCACGACTTGGTCCCGGCCACTCTAAAGGGATGCCTGCCGAAACCCAAGCCAAGCCGCCGCCGCGCCGATAAGAAAAAGCCCTCTGGCGAGGGCTTTTTTGGGGTCAGGAAGCGGGCCAGGCCGTGCTGCCGTCGATGGGCAGCTTGGCGGCGCCCTTCATGTCCATGCACTGGCTGTCGGCCTTGTAGAAGACCAAGGCGGCGGCGGGGTAGCCGTAGGCGGCCACCTGGCTGGCGGCGCCGCTGCTGTAGCGAATACCCCAGGCGTCGAACAGGGGCCTCAGGTCTCTTTTCAGCAGGTAGGAGCCGGCCATGACCATGAAGTCGTTGCCGTCCAGGCTCGGGGCCGTGGCGAAGCTGCCCATGCCCAGGGCGTCCTTCTGGGCCGTCCAGGTGGCGGCGTCCTGGCTGGCGTGGTTGAACAGCCGCTGCTCGAGGTAGAGCAGGGTGTAGAGCTCCCAGCCGTTGTCCAGGCCGCCGACGTCTTCGGCCAGGAAGGCCAGTTGCAGGTAGAAGTCCAGGCGCTGGCCGGCGTTGTCGTAGATGCCGGTCTGGCTCCAGAGCTTGTCGTACATGGCCTGGGTGGGGTCGGCCTGGTTGTGGGCGTCCTGCAGCCACAAATAGGTGGTGGCCGGGCTCTGGCGGTCGCAGCTGTCGATGCGTTCGCCGCTGTCCATGAAGCGCTGCCAGCCCTTGTGCAGCGGGAAGATGTTGTTGGAAGTCTCGCTGGAGCGGCCGCCGTAGATGCGCAGCAAGGCGGGCTGGTTGTTGTGGCCTATCTCGTGGCTCTCGCCCCAGCCGAAGGGGTCCAGGGTCCAGGCCTGGTCATAGGGGTTGCCCGAGCAGCCGGCGCCGCAGTTGGCGGACTCGTCGATGTTGATGTGCTGCAGCTTGGGCTTGGCGTGGATGACCGGGTCTGTGCAGTCCCAGCCCAGGCTGGTGCAGCGGGCCTGGACGGCGGCGGGCAGGGCCAGGCCCTCGCCCTGGTAACCGGCCAGGTCATAGGTGCCCTTGATCATGTAGGTCCAGACATCGTCCAGGGCCTGCTGGGCATTGCCCTGGTAGCGGCTGCTGTTGATGAAGTCCTGCATCATGTGGCGGCGGCTGTTGATCTCCACGAAGTCGGTGCGGATCCCGGACCAGTTCAAGGCGGTATCGTTGAGCTGCGCCAGGAAGTCGGCCGCCTTGCTGAAGTCGGTGAGGTAGGGGTAGGGGGTGGCGCCGCTGATCTGCAGGCTGAGCTGGCCGCTGCCGGCCGGCAGCTGCACCATCAGGGGGCCGCCGTAGGGGCTGGTGATGGTCTGGCCCTGGCCCTGCTTGAGGTCGAAGGTGGGGGACTGCAGGAACTTGGGCCGCAGGTAGCCGTTGGTGTTGAACTCGCGGGTCGAGCCGGTGCGCTGGGTGTTGATGAAGAGGCCGAGGCTCACCGCCTGGCCGTCGGTGCGCAGCACCGAGATGCTCTGGCCCGGCAGCAGGTAGAGGCCGGTGCCGCGGAACTCGCTGTCGGCGCCCAGGGTGAAGTTCAGGGTCTGGTTCACCAGCGGCAGATTGGCGGGCAGGGTGTCGCTGAAGTTGCCCAGATCCGGCTGGGCCGGGTTATGGCTGTGGTGGTAATAGGCCAGGTGGTCGGCCAGGTAGGCCGCCATGAAGCTGTTGATGTTGGTGCTGGCCTTGTCCATGGGGTAGTGGATGCCCTGGCGGTAGCTGTCGCCCAGCAGCACGAACAGCTTGCTGAGGGTCAGGCTGTCCTGGTTGAACAGATCCAGGCCCTGGCGATCCAGCTGGTTGAGCCCGGCCCTGAGCGCCCTGGCGCCGTCCAGGAAGGCGCTGTGCAGGCCCGCCACCTGGTCGCAGCTGGTGGTGCCGACGCTGCTGGTGCAGGCGGACCAGTCGAAGCTGAAGTCCTGGTCCACCAGATGCTGGACCAGGGTCTGCTCCGCCTTCAGCCAGGGGGCGGCGTCGAGCA